>JACZWF010000206.1 GCA_022572285.1 Nitrososphaerota archaeon
AGAACAGCGATTCCGAGCGTTACTCGGAACTTGACCTAGTACGTATTTCGGACCGCAACGATACCTCTATCACAGATGGCTCCAAATGTCTCTCTATGACTTCCTGGCGGGTAATCTATTTCTAAATTGTTCTAGATGCTTGCTGGCATCAGTTGTCGTCGCCCCCAAATTCTTGATGATCGGCTCACAGAGGTCTGAGAACTCAGCAAGGAGTGTAGGGTTCACCTCCTTGGTGAGATCCTTTCTGGAGCCAAGGACCTCGAGCAAGAGGAGCATGATTTCTGCCCCTATAGCATAGCGCGCGCGCTTTCTGTGCCCTAAGACTTATCATATGGGATAAGTTGTGAAGGAAAACTGAGCGCAAATCATAGCGACACGGTGATAGCTTCATAATGAAAAGTAATTACATATCAAAAAATGAAAATCTCGTAGAGTATTACAAACTTGTACAAATTGCCCATGAACAAATTCAAACTGAATATAGGAAGGACATAATTCCTGATATCTACGCTCCTGTATTGCTTTCATTAGAAATTGTAGATAGACCAGAGATCTCATTATTACCATTCATTTCGTACAGTTTATTTGGTGATAAATTAGAATCAATAGTTCCCCAAGGAGTAATTTACGGCAAATTACTCTGGGGGGCTGGAAGAACGGTTGACGACCTTTTGGATCAAGATACCCACAAAAATGGGTCTCGTACAACATGGAATAAATATGGGTCAAATGCCGCAATCTTATCCTCACTTGAACTTACCTCTAGAGCAGCTTCATATCTTATTGAAACAAACAAAAGTTTAGACTTTGAAAATGAGAAGAGTGATACACTTCTGAATCTTATCATTAATCATATTGGAGAGACGATGTATGGCGAACTTAATGCCATTATTCTGGATAAGAGAATTTCTGAGGGTGGATTCGTATCAGAAGATGAATTCATTAACATGCTTAGATACAAAGTAGCTTCTTGGTTCTATAACCCTTTGATCAGCGGCTGTTTGGTAGCCAGAGTTTCAGAGAAGGATTTTAACATAATGAAGGAATTTGGAATGAATTTAGGTATCGCATATGCAATTCTAAATGAGATTAAAGATGCCCTTGGGGATTTTCATGATATCATGGTTGGAAAGGCGAATATCGTTCTTACAACTGCCCTTAATATGACAAAGGGAACCTCAGAGGAGGCTGTCTTGCGAGGAATTGTTAAGAATAGATCTTCAGACGTCGACCTAGAAAGAGTGAGAAAGATTTGCGATGGCTCGATAAAGAGATTAAGAGGAGTGATAGAAAGACGCATTTCTCTTGCTGAAAAAAATATCTTTAATTTGGATGGCGTGAAATACCCTTCAGCTAGAAACGAAATGCAAGATTTGTTATCCCTGGTAAAGTAGAGCGCGCGCGCGAGGTAGGATCGATGGAACAATAGTTGTAAGCCCTTGAGATCCTGAAAAAATATGGGAATCGGTTTGAGAAACCCTCTTTCGCCTGCCCGGGTATAGGGCAACTCCAGACCATTTTAGGAGCAATACTACTCTTTTTCCGATGTAGAACGTTTGAGTGAAGCCCTCGTCATTCAGTCCGCAATTTTTTATCGCTTGCCTCCGGGAACTCTCGCAATCGTTGCCTGAGACAGCAAGAGTGACCCTTCCTTAGTTATGCGCTCGCTTCGATCCCCTTCTTCATATAAGCCCAGATCCTGATGAATTTGGAGATCATGTCCTCGTTGGGGATGAGACGAACCATAATATCGCCGGGCCGATAATTGATCTCTACTCCCTTTATGGTACTTCGAAAGAGGTCATACTTCTTTCCATCCTCAGTAATGACTGACCTCTCAACCCCAAGCAGGCCTGCATCGGTTAGCGTGCTTATTCTCCTGTAAGCACTACTCGGTGGTAAATTGCAACCCTGGGCGATATCGGACGCTGATAGCGGTTTGTTGACCGTCAAATCGATAATTCTTCTGCATTGAAGATCAGATAGACATCCAATGATCCCATTTTTGTTTTCCTCATCTTCTACTTTCATGTCTATGTGCCTTTAGCTAGGCATAGATCCTCCGAGCCAATCAAGACGAACGAATCGCATAGATTATCACCAGAAATCCTATCACAGCTAGAGTCGATTCCAGTGCATGCGCTGGATTCGTCCTCCCGGCGAACTCAAAGAAGAGACCTTCGACAAAGGATCCTATCGTTATTAGAACCAGTCCGAGGGCAACAAGAAACATGAAACTTTCGCGAGTTCGCCTATAGGCCTGAAGGGCAATCAAAACTACTGTGCCACCGAGGATAAAGACCATGATTCGGAGGATGATTACGAAGGCTGTAAGCAGATCTACCATCGGGGCATCAGGTTCTCTCGGTCATATTACAATTAAAAGGAGTGCGAAAGCCCTTGCCAATAGGTGGAGGCCTAGATTTTATAAATCTCGTTGAAAGACTCCCTCGTATCTGAGATGCTTATCATCTGGCGAGAAACGTCTTTGGTAGTTATAATCAATCGAGACTAAGATCTCTATGAGGGTAATAGAAAAGTTGAATGATGTAAGGACATCCGAAAATACACAGACCATCGCCATAGCGTGCGCGCAGATCATTGTCGAGGTTAATCTCGAATTATAGGTTCTTGAGATCGCACGCGCTGCTGTTACCAAAGAAGGAGCAACGTCTTCCTGTTTTTTATTGAA
>JACZWF010000036.1 GCA_022572285.1 Nitrososphaerota archaeon
GTGCTACAAGGTATTGACAAGATAATTCCAACAGATGTATACATTCCTGGGTGCCCGCCGCGACCCGAGACTCTCATCCAGGGAATAATAGAACTTCAAAACAAGATCCGAAGATCAAGGGTACGGTAGGTAACTGCATATCATTGCTCATGGATCTAAGGAGGTTTAGAAATATTCCTCGAATTGTATGGCGCCTGATCTAGTGGGAGTTATCAAATGGAAATTGACCATTGCCACTTTCCCGATAACCTGATGTACTATCCGGAAAATGGAGTATGGGCTAGCGTTCCGAATGCTGAGAAAGCTGAGAGCGGCATTGTCATTGGGATAACTAGCATCATTGCGGCGTTCGCAGGAAAATTAAGTTCAGTAAAATTCAAACCTCCCAATGAACACGTAATGAAAGGAAGGAGCGTGGCTGTCATTGAGAGCCACAGGTTCGTTGGAGCAGTAAGGACTCCCCTGACTGGCACTATTATCGAGTCCAATGTTGAGCTAATCGATACTCCCCAACTAGCATCTATTGATCCATATGGAAAGGGCTGGATTGCAAAGCTAAAGCCGACTAAACTTGAGTCCGAGCGGCGATTTTTGCAGAGAATTACCAGCTGTGCCGGAGAATTCGCTGCTCTTAGAGAGAAGTTGGGAGCACACTGCTACAAGGCGTTTCCAGATTACGAGGTCTATGAGATAGGACTCGAGTGTGCCGCTGTCCTATTACGGCTAGACGAGCTAATCTCTCGCATAGAGGTTGGAAAAGTTGTTCTCCTGGTATCAGATGATCCAACGGCCCAGATAGAGATGATACGGTGGAGAGACCAAAGTGAGCAGATGTTGGTTGAGAGCAGAAAAGAAGGTGGATTCTATCATTTCATCGTAAAAAAGGTTCATTAGATTGGAGACCTATTATTCCTTTAGAGTCGTAGGATTAAAGCGTGCGCGCGCGCTTCAGCGTTTGCTGTTGTGAAGAGAAAATCAGCCGCGGAGGCTGTCTATTTTTTCTCCGCCTTTGGTGTTGGGTAAAGCCAGGGGTGAAATGCCTTCGTAATCCGAGGCATTAGCAGTGTCATTAGTGGGGCCATAATGAGCACGTTCAAGAGAATCATTAGAGGTCCTGGCAAATTAAAAGCACCTAAGATTGGCTCCATGATTGCACCCAGGAGGAAAATGAGAGGAACTACCGTCACGATTGCAATTATTACTTGTTTGTAGAATGCGGGCTTGAGGACGGACTTTGCATTCATAGGCCAATCAAACCAAATCTCCATCCCCGAGTCTTCTTGAAGATTCTTTACAGACAGGGTAAATTCTTCGCTCTCCTTGATCATCTTTTTGAGGTAATCAGACTCTTCCCACTTCTTCAAGTCGTCATAACTTGCCCAATGGACAATTACTACATATTCGAGATTTTGTGGATCAGAAGGTTTGATCTTTGTTATATTCTGAAATCCAGGATGCTCTGCAGCTTTGGCAGTTAGCTTCTTGCTCCATTCCTCAAAGTCTTTCTCGTGGCCGGGTTTCACTTTATGTGAAAATATTCTGGTCACTGGAGGAGAACTCTTACTCAGTGACTATCATCTCTTTCTACCCCGGCAGCTTCGACTAGGTAAGATAAGGACTTGCATTTCCACTTTACCGATTTTTCTAGGCGGTAAATGAATTTTGATCCCATTCCCGTCCCGACAATATACAGATTCTCGAATTGTAGACCAATAGGTTGGTGATCATAAAGTGCCTGTTGAGGACACTCCTCCTACACCCTCTCTAACTTGAGATCTGATCCCTCTGAACCCCCAGGTACTCTTTCACATGGGGCCTTCTTAGATAAGACCAGTAGATGGATAGGAAGAAGACAGCCGAGATCACGTTTGCTATATCTTCCAACTCCAGGAGGCCCAATTCGGCGGGAGCCAAGAGATACAGTCCTGTCGAGGATCCGCTGGTGATAACAAACAATATCGGTAATGTCAGTGCTAATTTGTATGACCATGCTCTTCCCGTCCACAACCCCAAGATAGCAACCGTTTGGATTAGAGCCAATACAAATATTAGGAAACTAATAGCCGTTTCTGCCGGTACTCCGAGTCTAAACCATTCCGGTATTGATGCATCTGCTAATGATGGTAATAATCCGAGACCGAGACGTATGGTCGAAATACTGTACGAGAGATTGAATACGAGTCCCAGGGCCCAGAGTGCGGTAATAACCATCAACCCCGTGGGCCTAATCTTTCGTCCTCCGGGTAGCGATCCTTGATGCATTCCATGCTCCTCGGGCATCTATCTTTATCGGGGTAGTTGGTAATAATAAGTGAAGCATGGAAGGCCCAACCATTGTTTGGATAGTTCCGAACAATTTTTTCTCCAGTAGAGAAGATGTGGTAAAAGAGTGATAATAGGTTGAAGTGATAAGAGGCACGCGCGCGCGTCTGAAATGTCCAGTTTCAGATAGATAGTCACCAAGAGCTTTTTTTTAGCCGTATGCCCGTGCCTTCTTCTGGTTCCGCCTTCTTCGGCTATCAATCGATGCCTACACAAGACTACGTGGTTATTTCTATGGTCTTCGATAGGGTGACGATTGCTCCGCTTCCCCACCATAACCTTTTTACAGCCCTGAAAAGGCAATCCAGATATGCCAGAAGAACAGATTGACGAACTTCGCAGACAAACATCCGTCCTGAAGGAGATTCGAATGATGCTGATCATCCTTGTCGTACTGTCCCTTGGTACGATAGTAGTAAGTTCACTTATTTAGCAAGTTAGTTCAGCGCAACTTCAAAGTAGAAGCTGAGCCCAGTCAGTAACTGATGAGTAGAACAGATAGCGGAACGAGGAGTACGTGGAACCTTCCGAATTAACATGGAAACATACCGCGCGCACATCCGTATTGAACGCTGAGACCAAGGTTATCCCGATAGAATTTCATAGATCTTCTTATCTTAGAGACTCTGATCGTTATAGCAATAACCCTAGTGATGACAGGCATCTACCCATCTAATAATTCAAATAATATTATGTATAACTTCAGAGTGCAGCCCCAGAATTCTGGGGCCTTTGGGTTAAGCGTTATTAGCGTTGATTAAGGTAATGAATATAATGCAGAAAGCAAGATTTGGTCATGATGCCTTCAACCGGATAAAAAATCGGCAAGTTAGAGGAGCAAGCGCGATAGCAGTTTATGCTATTGAGACAATGAAACAATACATAGAGAATCTTGAATCTACCCTAACCCCAACAGAATTCAAAGATAGAGTCATTGAATTAGGAAGTTATCTGAAATCAGCCAGACCTACTACCATTTCTTTGCCGAACTCGATCAACACTATCCTCGTTCCAATAATCCAATCACACGAATTGGGCCAACCAGTCGAAGAGATGCGGGAGACTGCTCTTCATGCCCTTAATCACTACCTTGAACTGAGCAAGGGAGCAATATCGAAGATCGGTGAACTTGGTTCCAAAAGAATTAGAAACGGAGATGTCATCCTAACCCATAGCAATAGTGCGGCGGCTTTGAGTATCATAAAGACCGCCCATAGCGAAGGTAAGGACCCCCGAGTTATCTGCACTGAGACGAGGCCTCAACGTCAAGGATACACGACTGCCCAAGACCTCTGCGCATCAGGAATAGATACTACTATGATTGTAGATTCTTGCGTACGCTTTGTTATGGATGATGTTGATAAGGTTGTATTCGGAGCCGATGCGGTCAGCGTAAATGGCGCCGTTGTCAGCAAGATCGGTGGATCCCAGATCGCTACACTCGCCCATGAATCTAGAGTCAAGGTACTGGTGGCCTGTGAGACTTCAAAGTTCGATCCGAACAGTATTTGGGGGAATCTTCTGAAGATTGAGGAACGTGATCCAGCAGAAGTCGTTCAGAGGGAATTGTTGGGAGATCACCCTAACCTAAGAATAAGGAATCCACAGTTTGACATTACTCCGCCGGAGTATATCGATCTTCTCGTTACCGAGAGAGGTTTGATACCCCCAGGAGGGGTTTATGGTATAATGAATCAGTTGTTTAGCCAGCATATGAAGTATTTTGGAACTAACAGCTAGCTTGTGAATGCCAATGCTAACATTGACACTCGTAAATCGAAGGAGAAAGGGACACCGAGCTATTTTTTCTCTGTATAGAGTGCTCGACTTGTACTAATTTCAGTATTAGCGCGCGCTCGGATTGCTGGTGTGTGCTATACCTCGAGAACATCTGCCCTAATGAATCCGTCCCTGTACTCGTTCAGCCTAATCTTCTTGGGCTCTACCCTGATGAAGACGATTTTAGATTTCTTCTCTGCTCTCTTTATGGCTTGAGAATTAATCCAGCTCGCGGGGAATCTCCTAGAGGTGAAGACCCTGATGGCCTCATCATCCTCTCTCTCAAGAATCGTGGCATCGCCCCAGATTATGAGGGACCTGGGAGGTATGAGGAATGATCTCCCATAGACAACAATCGAAACCTTTGGGTTTCTTGCTATATTCCCTACCTTCCTTCTCGCTTTGGCACTGATAAAGTATATGATGAGATCATCGTTGGCGTATCTTACAAGGGTGCTCTGAGGGGTGTTGGACTCCGAGTCTACTGTTGAGATCGTACAGTATCCATGCTTGTCTAGGAACTTTACTGCCCTCCGTTTCAGATCCAAGGTGAGTTAGATTTGGGTAATGACTACATGTTAAAGTGCTTGATTGCTAATTATGAGCGCGCCCGGCGGGGTTGAGAGATTCTTCGACTTGGGTCAGGTAGCAACCCTACTTGGAGGCTATCTCGATGTAATCGGAGGGATGCTTGAATTCGTTATGCTCTTCTGCATCACGGGTGCCGGACATTTCTCTGCAAAGGCTGAAAGGAAGAGAACTCAGAGATCATTCAATGATGGTAGGGATATCTGTGATTGGGGCAATAGCTGATCCCCTTGAAGGACTTCTCGCCATCGCGGCACAGATCGGGTTGTATACATACATAGTCGACGTCCATCTCTATCGATAGGTGTTTTCCTTATTAGTGGAATTATCTGTGTGTAGTGTAGAGAGATTCTCTGGCGCGCGCGCGGAAAACTAGTAAAGTATTAAGCCCCAGTTTGCAACAAAACTATTCTAAGAATTTGATTAAAGAACAATGGGACGTTAATGATATTCCAGACCAGAGTGGTAAGACGGCAGTCGTAACTGGTGGGAACAGTGGCCTTGGATATGAAGTATCAAAGTCGCTGGCCTCAAAGGGAGCTCAGGTTATTCTTGCCTGCCGGAACTTGGACAAGGGAAGAGAAGCGATTGAAAAAATCGATGGTGATTCTCCTCCGGATGTGATGCAATTGGATCTTGCGGATTTGTCATCCATTAGACTGTTTTGCGACGAATTCCTCAAGAAACACCAGTCATTGCATATGCTCTTCAACAATGCGGGAGTCATGCAAGCACCTCAGCTCCGAACCATTGATGGATTCGAGCTCCAGCTCGGAACAAATCACCTTGGGCATTTTGCCCTAACCGGATTATTACTGAAAAGAATCCTTGGTACTGAAGGCTCCAGGGTTATTACAGTAAGTAGCGGAGCTCACAGAACTGGTAATATTGATTTCAATGATATTATGAAGGAGAAAAAATATGGTAGGCTGGCTGCATACGCTCAGAGCAAGTTGGCAAATCTCTTGTTCGCCTACGAGCTTCAGAGAAGGCTTGATCTTCTTGGGTCGTCGACGATCAGCGTGGCAGCTCATCCGGGATATGCTGCAACGAACCTTCAGACGACCGGCCCAGGGATGGGTGGCGGTTGGGGGTACACGACCCTTTACAAGGTGACTAACAAGCTCCTGGCCCAATCGGCCCTAATGGGAGCTCTTCCAATGCTTTATGCTGCAACAGCTAAGGATGTTAAGGGTGGAGATTATTACGGTCCCGGGTCTCTTGGTGGAATGAGAGGGTATCCCAAGCTGGGAGAATCAAACGAAAAATCACACGATGAAAATTTAGGAAGGCAACTCTGGGAAAGATCGGTCGAGTTAACAAAAGTAGGTTACGAAGAGCTCTTATCCTCAAAATCGCATTAAAATGGTTTATTGATACTAATTCCAAGGATTATGTCAGCCCTTGTTCGCTCAGGGATCGTGCGTGCTCCTGGATCATTTCCTTGGAGCATTCGGTTCCCGAGGTAGTATTTCGAAAACTAGGATCCATACCATTACTTTTCAGGGTTAGGTCATTGAGCAATAGAGAGCATAAGGATTGTCGAAAATTACTTCAGAGTGAGAGCTTATAATACTTCCAACGGCACTTGTGTCGCAAACCGAACTGCTGTAGATACAGATCGTTGGATATCTGACGTGAAACTTGCCCAGCCCTTCCTCGACCTGTAAGAGAGTTTCTGGAATTCGTTCCTCGAACGCAGTGGCATCGCCGAGAGCTCTTTCCGGTCTGCCCTCCGAGATGGCGTTGACATAAGATTCTATGTCTGAACCGAGAGGACGAAATTGAAGCATCTGCACAGGAAGAGATCCATCGGTGAAGAAGGCTGACAATACCTCATCCTTACTCTTTCCACATGTTGAAAAGTGAACAATATGACGGTTTCCCAAATCCCCTATTCTATCCAATAATTCATGTTTCTGAACATCCTCCAAATAAACCTCGAGAGATGTCTTAACTAAAAGACGTTCTAAACCTAATGCCTGGATTATTCTCCCATCAATATCTCTCAGGATGACTCTTGCTCCCTGGCCAAGAATTCTATGTAGAGCTATGCGGAGGGATGAATAGCTACTCATGAAGTCAGAAACAGGCATCTGAAGAGTTTGATACATTCTTGATATCAGGACTTTTTGTGCTGAGGGGCCGAGAAAACCCAACGCCTTTTCGGCGGAATCACGAATCACTTGATCCGTGACCGTATGATATCGTGAATAGTGAAGATTGTCAATAATATGCCTAGGGATCTCCACGATATCCCCTGAGCAGTTCCCTCTATTAACCAGTTTCTCCAAAATCACCTTAAGTTGAAATAGTAGAATTCGAGTCGCATTTTTGTGATCGTAGACGGTATCCGTCTGGGCCTTGCATTAATTGGATTCCTGATTGTGGGCGGGATGCTAGTATACTCTATCCGTTTACTCGTCGTGACTAGAGGTGGGATCCTCTCCCAAGGCTGGAGGTATATTGCTCTGGGGACGATATCCCTTTCAATCGGCATCGCCTTAAGTGCAATTAATTCTGCCATTCCGGTGACGATAGTGGCGGTATACACATCAATCGGGTTCATGAATCTGGGCGGGATACTCTTTGTAATTGGTCTTAGATCTGAGCTAGGTGTATGGAGTCCGCGACGTCTAAAGGATCAGCCGAACGAGCCTATTTTCGTTTATTCTTCGCAAACAAAGCAAGGAAAGAAGGAATAAGTTTGTCGTTCTCTGAATACAGCAGAATATTATACATGTCTGCCAATTTTTTCACATTCATCTCAGAGACCTCTCCAACTATAATCCCTCCTATGTTCTTCAGATCCAGCATCTTGACGAAAAGTCCCATAACATCCCGTTCAGTAGTGAGCCCAGTCTCAGGGAAATCTATCAAAATGATTCTACCTTCTGAATCTTCGATCGTCCCCCCGACTTGATGATAGACATCCGATTTCCCTCTCATCTTAACTGAAGGTGTAAATTTCAAACCATGCTTCTTGATTTCGTCAACCACTTGCAGTAGTCTGCCCTTGCTATTCAGATCAATTCGAGTGTCCGCTAAAGTTAGGCTGAGCGAATTTTCAGCCACTTCGATCTTTGGTCTATATCCAGATTGGTTGCTTAATGAGTCAAGAACATTAGCGAGCATCTTTGATGCAACCGGCCCAAGCCCATGGCGTAGATGAATGGTTAGTTGGGACCCATTTTCCTTGATTTGAAGCGATCCCATGCCGCCATATTTGCATAATAGATCAAGAATATTCAGCCACTTATCAGGACCGGACTCCAGGAATTCCGACATCTCAACTATCTGCTTAGTGATCTGAATGCGAGAAATCTTTTCGATCTTCTTCTCATCTACTAAGTCAAGAAACTCGATTACCAGATCTCTTGGCACCGATACCAAGCCTAGATTTCGAAAAAATTTGTCCCACTCTACATGACGTCTAAGAATTCTAGTAAAGACGTTGTTAAAACTAACGCCCTCGGACTGAGCGTCCTCTTGGATTATTTCATAGAGATCTTTGGGGATTCGTACCGTGGTTAGCTTTGTTCGTTGTGGGTCTTTCATGTTGAAGCCCCACTACAGATCCAAATGACTAACGAAATCCCACCGACGGTTTTAATCTAGAACCCCTTTAAGAAGAGTATGGAGACTAGCACCCCGGGGAGATGGGTAGTCCAGTATCAAATCTCATCGAGCCGGTTGGGTAATCTTCTGTAGTCCAATTGGCGCGCGCGCGGTCTGGTGAAGAAACCATGCTTGGGGGTATTGTGATGTCACTTCGGGAATTACCCGATCAGATCGCTGCATGGAGCAAATCGATTTTCAAAGTGGCATCCCATAGCTGACTAGACAGTTTCTATTAGCTTCTTCTGCAGGGCTCCATGCTGGTCTAGTCTTTTGGTCGCTAGCTCGCAGTATTCTTTGCTTACTTCAATACCGACTCCTTTTCGTCGATTTTGATGACATGCAATCAGAGTTGTACCACTGCCTAAGAATGGATCTAGAACTGCGTCACCAACAAAGCTGAATAACTTTATGCACCTCTTGGGCAACTCGATGGGAAAGGGTGCAGGATGACCAATCCTAGATTTACGTTCCCCCCCAAATTCCCAAACACCGTTGGTCCATCCGAGGAATTCTTCTCGGGTGATATCCGATCTACCTTTGTGGACTTTTTGCCATTGCTCAGTATACATTACCAAGATCATCTCGACAGGAGCAATTACATAAGGGGCGGATGCACTCATCCATGATCCCCAAGCTGTACGGCGTGACATACTCTGCTCGTTCCAAATAATAGTGGTATGGTATTTCCACCCCACATCTTTGGCAATACTCGTTATGTCAGCATATACGCTCTGTTGACCGCCCTTGTTCTTATCCATGGGGAGGTTGAGGCATAATCTTCCATCAGTCTTCATAAGAGAGTGGCATTTCTCGAGCCATGCCTTGGTGAACTGCAGGTATTTGGCATATGGAATATTATCATCATAGTCTCCATATTCGATGTCGACGCCATATGGCGGTGAGGTAACGATAAGATCTATGCTATTCCGCTCAATCGCAGATGCCTTCAGTATATCATCCATGTAGATTGATAATGAATCCGTTTGTAGGTAAGGTCTTGACATTGCATCACTTGCGAAGTAAAGAGTCTGTATTGGCGAGTCCTGATTCCATTATTGGACATCTGCTCCCTAGATAAGTTCCTCTCGGACCCCTTCTTCCGCTTTTAGAGAAATACCTCAACATTCACTCCACTCCCAATGGAAATGGGTATATCTGTTTCTCTTTTATTGCGCGCGCGCTAATCTAAACAAATGTCGTAGCTGCAAATGCAAACGTTCGCAACTATGTCGGTGGAGCTCGGTAAAGCATTCGCAACGATATGGACTACTCAATCCAATTGCAGAAGCATAGCGCGCGCCCTCCCGATGTCTACGAATTCATTGGCTGCGATTGCTGGCACCTCATCTTCCGAGTCCAGCATTTGGTGCACCGGAGAACGCCAACGAAGCTTTCTCGCTTAGGCCGGAAACAGTTCCCGGCCCAAACTCCTTTATTAATCGTCGTAAGACCGTGGCAAGGGAGATGAAGATGGATCGTAGGATATTGCTTCTGATCCCAATCATTATTGCTGGTCTGCTTGTTGCATTATTCGTCTACCCGATGGGTGTGAGCCAGGACAGGACTACGCAGGCAGTACAGCTGGCGGCGGTAGAATGGTCTCTGCAGTCACTTGTATTCAACGGCCGAACTGTCCCGCTCCTTGACGGTTTCGAGATTACTATCCAATTCGATGAGGAGGAGGAGATAGCAAGCGGCTCGGGAGGTTGCAACAGCTTCTTTGGTGAATATGAGATCAATATTGATTCTGAGGTCTCCGAAGTTGTGGGTGGTGTCGAAGTGCAGGTAGAGGTCGGTGGCTCTTTCGTTTTGAATAATATGGCTCATACAGAGATAGGTTGTGTTGAGCCAGGTCGTATGGAGCAGGAAGGGGAATTCTTCGCCAGTCTAAGAGAGGTTACCAGATTCGAGCTGACTACAGACAGCCTGAAGCTATTCAGTCA
This sequence comes from Nitrososphaerota archaeon, assembly GCA_022572285.1. Lineage (GTDB taxonomy): Archaea > Thermoproteota > Nitrososphaeria > Nitrososphaerales > UBA57 > B1T1B5. The sequence continues at coordinate 10,254 of JACZWF010000036.1, forward strand.
AGACGAGCCGTCGAGTATTATTTTGAGCTTTGGCAGACAATGATAGCGCCAGCAGATTTACCATCTGCTGTACTAGATCTACTTCCTGATGCTTGGAACAAATCGAACTGTAAGGCCTAATTTCGGGTCGGCCTATTAATCCCCCAAATTTAATTTAT
>JACZWF010000207.1 GCA_022572285.1 Nitrososphaerota archaeon
AAGTGGATTAATCGTACGAGCTCCCCTTTTGACCCCATAAACGACCCCATGATCGTAAGCTGCCTCCTGTAGAGCTGCCTTATATCTGTAAAAGCATTGGCACCAGATGTTGCTCCGCAAGTCACAATCCTCCCTCCATGAGTCAGAGATTTGAGGCTTCTCTCCCAAGTCGCCACCCCAACGTGGTCAATCACTATATCGACGCCCCGACGATCAGTGATGTCGCGAGTCTTCTCGGAATAGTCTGTTTTGGAATGATCTAGTGAAAAGTCGGCTCCAACCTCTTTTGCCTTCTTAGCTTTCATATCACTCCCAGTAGTAGCAATGACCGTTGCTCCGTATAGCTTCGCGATCTGAACCGCGGCACTTCCCACGCCACTCCCCGCAGCTACAACAAGTACAGTTTCACCCGTCCTTATCTTGGCCCTCTCAACAAGCATATGCCATGCAGTAAGAAATGTTAACGGCAAAGCGGCGGCTTGTTCGAAGGACAAGTTCTTCGGCTTCGGAATAATATTCTCTCCTGGGACAGATACAAATTCAGCATACCCTCCATTCCTCTCATATCCACCTAAAATGGTATACTCGGAGCAGAAATTATCATTCCCTGTAAGGCAATACTCACACCGGTTGCAACTTATCCCTGGTGAAACGATTACTTCGTCCCCCTCCGAGATGTTCTTGACAAGTCTGCCTACTTTGCTTACCTCTCCCGAGATATCGGCTCCGAGAATATGCGGAAGTGGGACAGATACGTTGCGGAGACCGGCACGGATCCACAAATCCAGATGGTTTATGGATGATGCTTTCACCCTCACTAGAACCTCGTCATCCCTAGTCGTAGGATCAGGAAAGTCTCCGTACCTCAGCACATTACTGTCCCCGTGTTCGTTGAAGGATACAGCTTTCAATACGAGGAAATGAAAAGGAGACGATTATTATGCCTTCTTTGGGGATAGAAATAAAATACTAGCTCCGACAAGCGTGGGTGTTGTCCGAAGAGGTAGGAAAGGAAGCTGAGCCCAGAAGGGTAATAATTACAAGTGCTCTCCCTTATGCAAATGGTGAGATCCACCTGGGACATGTAGTCTCTACCTATCTTCCCGCAGATATCTTTGCGAGATTCAATAGGCTAAAAGGGCATGAGGTGGTCTTTACTTGCGCCACGGATGACTTTGGAACGCCTATCCTCCTAAGAGCTGAGAAAGAGGGCAAGCGGCCCGAAGAATACGTAGAATACTGGCATCAAAGGGACCTCAAGGATTTTAGCGACACTGGAATTGCGTTTGATTTCTTTCATAAAACCAGTTCAAAAGAGAATATCGAACTAGCCCAGCATTTCTTTACCCTTCTCCACGATAAGGGGCTCATATACGAGAATGGGATAACGCAGATGTATTGCGAGAACGATAAGAAGTTTCTCCCAGATAGATATGTTGTCGGAACATGTCCCTATTGTGATGCGATGAATCAATACTCTGACGGTTGCGAAAATTGCGGGAGAGCTTTTACTCACACCGAGATTCTGGAACCTAGGTGCGCGATTTGTGGCCGGTCTCCAATAATGAAATCCAGCTTACACTATTTCTTTAAGCTATCAGCACTTTCGTCGCGACTTCTAGATTGGCTCAACAACAACGAGAATTTACAGAGTGAGATTAGAAACTATGTAGGAAGATGGATCGATGATGGCCTGAAGGATTGGGACATTACTCGAGAGATTAGTTGGGGCGTCCCAATCCCACTGGGGGATGAAAAGGGAAAAGTCTTGTATGGTTGGTTTGACAACCACCTTTGCTACATCTCCTCGACGCTCCTATACTTGAAGAATAGGGGGATAGACGGGAAGGCTTTTTGGAATTCCTCTCAGATATATCACTTCATAGGGAAAGATATCGTCTACCATCACTTCCTGTTCTTGCCGGCTATGAGGATGGGCTCTGGGGAGTACAAGCTACCTGAATTCATCCCGACGAGAGGTCATCTAATGCTAAAGGGAGAAAAATTCTCTAAGAGTCGGGGGCGGTACATTGGCCTTCGTGAATTCTTGGAAGTATTTCCAGCTGATTACTTGCGATACTATTTTTCGAGAATTACGTCGTATGACCAATCAGATGTAAATTTCGATTGGGATGATTTTGCGGCTAAGATAAACAACGAGCTAGTAGCAAGTATCGGGAATTTCATACATAGAACTTTGAGCTTCATAAATACACGATTTGAAGGAAAGGTTCCTGAGCAAGGAGAACTCGCAGACGAGGATTTGGTGCTTATCCAGAAGATAAAAAAGATTCCAATACAGGTCGGCGAGCTTCTTCAGAGAAATGAGATGGATAGGGGAATGCGAGCGATTTTGGAATTTTCGGGTATATGCAACCAGTACTTCCAACACAAGTCTCCATGGGTTAATACAAAAGAAAGTTTTACGACCCTGAACATTTGTGCTAATGCTGTAAGAACTCTCGCGATACTACTCATGCCATATCTGCCCTTTTCTATGACTAATCTTCTCAGCCAGTTCAATCTTTCAACCTCGTCACTGAGCTGGGAGAATGCAGGTCTCCTTGAAGTCCCTGTAGGTCATGAAATACAAGCTCCGACCGTCCTCTTCAGGAAAGTTGAGAAAAGTGAGATTGATACGCGGAAGAGTCTTCTCGGCAAGGGTGGGAAATGAGAAGTCTTATGAA
>JACZWF010000208.1 GCA_022572285.1 Nitrososphaerota archaeon
AATTCGACTAGAACAGCGACCAAGTAACAAACTTCCTCCCAGAGCTGAAACTGCACCAACGACACCCCCAAGCAGACCGACTGCTATCTCAGACATTCAAATCGAGCGCGCGCGCTTAGCTCCGATTTCCCTTTCTCAACATTTGTGAACTTCAAGGCTGGTTGACTAGGCCCTCATACCTAGTGCACGCAAGATAGATTCGTTGAGCTTTCTATCGTACATCTTATGTGCCTCTAGAATAATGCTGTCCAGGTCGGGCATGCTTAGGGTCGGTAGCGTCTCTAATATTGCGGTGACTGAACCTGTCTTAACAGTAGTTAAATGAATTTCCCAAAGGGACGCCTGTATCTGTGTGTCCTTTAGATCATCATTTACCTTCTCAAGCTTACCTCCTCCCTTAGTCAATTCCTGCTCCAATTGACTGTTTTCCTCTCGGAGTTGGGGCAAAGTCCCTACCAATTCAAAGGCTTCAGCTACACTTGCCTCACCGTATCTCTGAACGTACTTTAGAAAAATCTTGTGGGTGTGAAGTATGTTCTGATATTTCCTTTTGAATGTGGAAGCCTCTTCTTCTTTATCTGTCAGACTCCCGCGAACCTCGGATATCACTTCATTCGTCCGACTAACTTGCCGCGAAGTTCACCAATAACCTGTCCTTGCTGTCTATCAGAACGTCGCAAATCATCAAGCTCTTCTAGCGCATGTTGCGTTCTCTCCTCAACTGTCAGCTCTCCCAGAGGTGGGAATCCTAGATCGTTCAACTGGTCAGAAAGAGCGGCTCTCTCATCACTCATACTCCCATCAACCTTCGCGCAAATCTCCATGACTTTGTCCAAGTTTCCGAGATCGGCAGCAATTCGCGCGCGCGCGCTAGTAAATCAGTGCGGGGGGTGGGATTTTCATGCCGCTGGTATCAACCAGTGTTTCTCCAAAGGTCCACAGAGTTCGGCATTTGAACCCACGAACTCCTAAGAGACGAGGTCTCTCAAGAGGATTTACCTGAGCCTCGCGCCTTTGACCTGGCTTGGCAACCCCCGCCTAGAGGGCGAGATTGGGAGGTCAATATTATAAGATTGTTCAATGTCTTATCAATCATGTATGTACTACGTGTTTGTCGCTGATCCCTCCTGCAACAAAATGGATCTGACGACAAATTCTTCTCTTCCACTTGGAATCCTCGCTATTATCTTAAATGGATTAGAATCTTCCATATTCTGTGAGCGCTATAACAGCCGAAGACGTAGCCAGACAGAGGTTGGAAAAAGATGAGTACTTTCGAAACTCGTATCAATCACCCTTAGGGCATGGCCAGGGGCATAATTTCAAGGGACTGAAGTATTTTGATTATAGCGATACATTCAAAGTCGCGGCGGTATTCAGGAAGAAACCTGTGTTAAAGAGTATTAAGATGGAGACTAGCAAGGGGCATGAGGAGGAATACTTACACTATGGTCAGTTGGACTTTGAGATTGACTCCAAGAAGCTGACCCTACAAGCTTACAAGCCGGTCCATCTCCACGGTGAAGAGACGTTATTTATTCCATTCAGAGATGGAACTTCTGGCAAAGAGACTTATGGTGCGGGCCGCTATCTAGACCTCAGAGAAATTAATGGCAATTCGTATGTCATAGATTTCAATCTTGCTTACAACCCCTTCTGTGTCTACTCGGAAGACTATGTCTGTCCTTTACCACCCAAAGATAATTGGCTGAAGACAGAAATCAGAGCAGGGGAAAAGGACTACAAGAAAGAGTAGGAAGGCCGTATAGATTTCCTCCTGCCGTTAAAGTGGCGGATGAAAAATATTTTTAGGTTCGGAGAAAAGAGTATATAATAGCAAATCAAACATTGCTTTTGTTGAGGGTTCTCGCTGCATTTTCTTCCTTATTGTTAATCTCTCTCTTACTGATAACTTCGTTATCATATTCATTCTCCCAACCCATTCAGGGAAGTAATTGGATGCATCCAGCTTATGATGGAAGGAATTCAGGTTTTAGTCCACAATCAGTGATAAACAAAGATAATTTGAATTCCCTAGAGTTGAAATGGATCTTTCAGGTACCAGGCTTCTTCGGGACAGTTCCAGGGGCAGGTGACTTTGGCTTTGAGATTCCTCATGTCCCAACAGGGATACAGACTGTGCCTTTGGTTGTAAATGGGATAGTGTATATCGCAAATGATTTCAATGGGCTATTTGCAATTCGGGCTGAGAGTAATGATCTTCTATGGCGCTTTTCTCCTCCCATTGCTACCTTCGGCGAGAAGCCTTGGTGGAACCGCGTTTTTGCTCAGCATGGAATTGATTATTATGATGGTAAAGTCTGGATGCAAGCCAGCGACTGCACCATCTATGGACTGGACCCGATCAATGGGGATAAATTAGTTGAGATACCAGAGACATGCAGTAATATCCCGGGAAACACTGGAGTATATTTTGGAAGTTTTGCTCCAATCTTCTACAACGACTTGCTTATTACAAGACCCTCTGGAGGAGCCGGTTCGACCGGTGAAAGAGGCTTTATTGCGGCGTACGATATTAATACTGAAGAGCTAGTCTGGCGATGGTTTGTAGTTCCTCCTACGGGGGGGGACCCCAACTGGGACTTTGCTGAAGCTAGTAAGGGGAATATTGAGCCGTTCGTAGGAGACTGGGGAAATAACGATTTGATAGGAGGGGGAAGTG
>JACZWF010000209.1 GCA_022572285.1 Nitrososphaerota archaeon
ATGCGGTCAAGACCGGCATGATGGCCGACGCGCCGATCATCGAGGCCGCCGCCGAAGCAGTCACGGGCCGGGCCGATTTCGAACCCGACGAACTTTACCGTAGCCTGGTCGAGCACCTGCGCGCAGAGCTCGCGATCAGCATCGGTGTAGGGCTAACGGTGTTTAGCCCTGTTATCGGACCGCAGTTAGCTGCGTTCATCTGGGGAAGCGGATTCTCTGATTTCTTGCTCCGCCTCTACGCTCTGCATGTCTTCACAATTCCACTCGTGATGGCTGTGTTAATGTTCTTCCATTTCCCCCGGTTTCTAGTCTTCGATATACCGCTACTTACGGCGACCACAGGAATTATTATGTTAACGGGAGGCATATTCCCGGTAGACCTCGGTGTTAAATTCGACCCTAATGTTCCGCCCGGACTAACTGTTCCCGAGTGGTACTTGACAGGTCTTTATGCATTCATAAGAACCGGATTTGATAAATTCATAACAGGAGGGTTACTACCCGCGTTGCTAATTCTGATGTTCTTGGCGGTGCCGTTCATAGATACCGGTAGGAAGTTCTCCTGGAAAGATAGACCCTTCTTTACCGCCCTCGGGTTGGGAAGTATAGCGCAGATCCTGGTTGCGACAGTTTGGGGGTTCTACATCAACCCGGACCCAAATTTGCCGACGGTTGAGAGGCTTCTGGTGGACCCCGTCCTTCTTTTCGGCATTATGCTTGTTGGCCTGCTAATTAGCTTCGCAATAACATATGGATTCCTGAAGGCACGTTCAGTCTTTGGGATCAAAAAGAGAACTTTCACCAAGCCCGTACCTATTTCCTTGAGCAGCAAATGGACTGCTACGATAATAGCAGCCCTCCTGGGGATGCAAGTTCTGCTCAACGTCTTGGCCATTCAAGCTCTTAACAACGGACTTCTCAATCTGGCGTTGTTCGAAGTAGGCGCTGTATTCATGGTCTTTGCCGCAGTTTTCCATGTATATCGGTCTGCTAAGCCTGAGGCGCCAAAAACGAAACCTCAAGAAATGCCCAAGCCTACACCGGTTCCAGCAAAGACACCACCGCCAGCTGAGGCACCCGTGATAGCTAGAGCAACAGATTCTACTTCTGACTGAAGGACACTCAGAGTAAGCCCAGCTCAGTTTTGGCCAGCTGGACACCTGTGACCAGGTTAGACAGTTTGAAAAAAGCTATCTCTCTGCTTCTTGTCCTCAACCCACAATCAGGATTGACATGAATCAGAGATGGATCTCCCATAACGTCGACGGCGTAGAGAACTCGGTCTCTAATCAGTTGGGGGCTTTCGACCCTATCTACATGGACGTCAACCACCCCTAGACCTATCTCTTTATTTTCGTTCTGGCGACCGAACATATCGAGTGCTTTGTACCCAATTCTAACATCTTTATCTCTTCCCAACTCCCACGAATCTCGGTTGGCAAACTCTAGGGCGTATTGATGATTCTTCATGTTTAGGACCTCGGGGAATAGAGCTTCGTAGTTGTTCCCACTGTAGCAGATATGTATTCCAAATTTGACTCCCGGTACCTCTCTCACTGTCTCATTGAATGAGTCTACAACCAATTTCATCTCGTGCGGATGAGTCGTGGCTGCTGGCTCATCAATTTGGATAAACTCCGCTCCAGCTTCGACTAAATCTCTGACCAAGGGACGGAGAACTTTACTCGCCAAGTCGAGTGCAAGTTCTCTTTTGGTCGTATATGCTTCATTGTAGGACCAGTCGGCAATCGTGTAAGCTCCGGTAATCGGCACTTTGATCATCCTAGTGGCTCGATCCTTCACAAAGTTGAATTCGTCCAAGTGGTAATTTCCTGTATACCCTACTTTGTCTACGCATCTAGCTTTTCTATAATACTTAGCATCCCAGGACCTAACTCGACCCGAGAACACCATCCCCTTGATACGCTTTGCACTGTATTCGTACATTTCAACTCGCCTCGCCTCTCCATCATATACTATGTCAAGTCCAGCTTTTTCAAGTAGGACAAGGTTGAGGAAAGCTGCATCTTTCCTTGCTTTTTCCTTCTCCTCCTCAGATGTATGCTTGTCCTTCAACGTCTTAACAAGCCATCTGGGTTTCCTAAGGCTGCCTATCTCTTGCGATTGAAGAACACTCCGGCCGCGCTCGGTGCCGTTTTGAACGAGATTGCCCGCAACGGCGTCAATTTGGAGCGCCTGGAAATCGCCCCGGTTACGCTGGAAGATGTGTTTTTGGAGTTGACCGGCAACGAGCTTCGGGACTGACCATGCGCATTCTGGTCATCGCCAACCTTAAAATGCTGGCCCGTAACCGGCAAGCAACTTTCTGGGCGATTTTCTTTCCACTGCTCCTGGTAGTAGCCTTTGGCCTTTTCGACATTAATGGCGTGGGCTCAGGCAACCTGACCGTGGTGGACCATGACGGTGGCCCTAGGGCTAAGTCGTTGCTGCAAAAGCTGGAACAGGTCGAGATTCTAGAATTGGAATCCGGGGAAGATTCAGAGGCTGAAGCGCGCCTCAAAGTAATCGAAAAGGACCTGGACTACCTGGTTATAATTCCCGAGGGCTTCGGGGAAGCCGACGCAGCGGCGGGGACCCAAAACTCAGCAAGGGTCACGCTGGTGTACAACTCCAGAAACCAGCAGCGCAATCAGTTGGTGGACGCCCTCG
>JACZWF010000210.1 GCA_022572285.1 Nitrososphaerota archaeon
CGGGAAAGAATCAAGAACATTGAACTTTATCCCACAACATAGGAACAGTGAGCCTGGTCCACGATCAAAGGCTTGACACATCTAACCTCTCATACATCGATAACTTGTGGGTTAAGTCAGCTACCTGTATTAGCTAGAAGATATTTAATTGATGATATGACCCTAAACCTTTCTGATGTAAGAAAGTTTCTTTCAACGTCACTGGATGAGCTAAAATTGAAAGAGCTACCACCCAAGATCAGGGAGTACAAATCAAGAAATAATTGCACTTGGGATTTGGCTGCAAGAAATATTGTAATGGATTATCTAAAGACTGAATTCTCCAACCATTTCAATACCTCTTCGGATGACTATCTGCGAATGGAGGGGATTAAGGCAATTAGTTCGGTTTGGCGTGAGCCGAAATTCTTAGGCTCCGGAATGTATCCGGATGGAGCAATTGAGGTGGGTGACGCAGCAATAGCGATTGTACTCGATCATGGATCGAAAGGCTCTCATATACGAAATTCTCTCGCGAAAGGGGCGTTCTCTGTTAAAATATCAAAATACTCAGAAGCACACGTGCTATACTTCTGGGAGAAAGATGAGTTACCCCAAAGAGACAAAAAAGTGGATGAGGTCTTACTAGACTTCAGTAGCAATTCGCAGACATATCTCCACCTGATTAGGTAACTTTCACCGTACCATCCAAACTGCAATTTCACCCCACCCCCGGGGGCTCAGAGAATTTGGTTAGGCCATGTTTGCGAACCGACCACATAGTTCCATGAATCGACGATTTGGGAATCGGATAAACTAATATGATCACTGTGTCCGTACTTTCTTCTATTGATAGTTTACAGAATTCTGTGGGAGACGGTTAACATGAATCCCCTTTTATGAAATATATAAATACAATGAACATGATAATCTATGTTATGTTTAACTTTTCATACGAGGCGGCGCTTATCCAGGCAGACAAGTTGCTGAACGAGCTCACCACTCAACCAATTGAGAGATCGGGATCTGTGATCGGTTATTCTACGATAATCCCTCAGCAACTCAAAGCGGCAATGTTTGACCTCAAAACTCACAAGAAGGTCGGATTGGTTAGAGAGACGAATTTCAATTGGAAAGTGGGCAAAGTAGCGAATTCAACTAATAGAATTGCTTCAATGTTTCCGGATTATATTTCTGCAGATGATGGCAAGCGAATAGGGTTGAGGACAAAGATACTAGATCATGCAGCTACCGTCCATCAGAATACATACGGTGCTTCGGGGTTACTGCACGAATAGACAGTCGATAACAAGAGAAACTCGAGTGGGCAAGACTTTCTAGGTTACGCGGACGACCTCAGCGTGTATAAGATTATTTGAAACAAGCTCACTGCCAACGAATTTCTGAGCTAGCTTTGATCTAAGACCCGAATCTTTGCCTTCCCGTAAATTACTCTAAGTTTGACTGGAGAGTAGTCTGTATAGTGTCTTGCTAAAATGCTCTTGGGGACTCTGCCACAAAAAGCATCAACATACCTATCACCCATCCCTTTTTCACCCATCTCGCAGCAAAACCACTGCCTAAGTATCTGGGGCGTTATCTTAACACCACTCGCAATGCTTGTATCTCGAAATACCTGTTCTAGATTTCTCTTATTGACGGTGAATAATCTCTCATCACCATCTTGGCCCCTTACCTCTAAGTAATTCGATAGTTCTTTCTCACACTCTTCATTGTAAAATGACAAGAATGCTTTTTTGGTATTATTTGTCGAATGAGAGTCTTTTGGACAGACTAATCGAGTTTCAAAGTTCAGATCAGTCTTCTTTAGGCCGCGCGCGCGCTTCCACGAGAAGTCATCGAGGCCCTCTTCCACGAATTGCTGCATTTCGTCCACGATGATGATAACCTGGTTCGAAGTGTAACTGAAAAATACATTCAGCAATATCAACAGGCCGGGAGTGGAACTCCTCCTTGGGATAAAGAAAAGACCTAGGTTAAGGGGAGCCGGTTAAAGTCATGAGATATCAGCCCCATCAATTCGTGAATAACTCAACAGAACTGTTGTTGGTGAGCTTTCAATTATCTCCATAGTTAGTTTTGCGACGTACACATCGGATAACATATATCCTGAGTCGTTGGCTTGGGTGCTGAAGCATGTGATGCTTGCTCGAAACGGATACTCATCATCCTTGTCTTGGTGACCTTCTTATGTCGCTCTATGTAGAAATCATGAGACACTTAACGCAATTATTCAGGAAGACACTGATCAGTGTGGATCTCATAATAAAGGGACCTGAAGACGGTTCTATAGTCCTTGTAAAGAGGGCATTTGAGCCGTATAAAGGATACTGGGCTCTTCCAGGAGGATTTCTTGAACACGATCAGACGATTGAATTCACTGCCCTTAAGGAGAGTCGGGAAGAAACTGGACTCGATATCAGAGTGGAAAGATTAATCGATGTATATTCTTACCCTGGAAGAGATCCAAGGGGACATGTAGTTTCTGTTTGCATGTTGACACGAGAGGTGGGGGGTGAACTAAAGGCCGGCTCAGACGCCGAGGAAGCCTCCCGGTTTAAGGAATTCCCTTCTGAACTTGCGTTTGATCATGGGCAAATGCTGAGAGATGCAGGTTACCTAACACCGAGGATATGACAGAAGTGGCAAGTT
>JACZWF010000211.1 GCA_022572285.1 Nitrososphaerota archaeon
TGAAACCGCACTGACCCCCCGCGGCGCAGTCCGTATCTTCGTTCGGCACCCCCGACTTTGGCGTGCGTTGGCCCCACTGACGCTCAAGGTCGCCAGCACATACACCGTGCTCTCCCGCCTTGAGCCGCCCGCCGGGCAGGGCATGAGCCTGATCGAAAAGCTGCGCCTGTACGATGGACAGATGGTCGACTCATACAACAAGCAGGCGAAGCAGGACCTGCGGGAAATGCAGCGCCACCATCCTGATGAGGGCATGTCCGGCATATCACCTCCTTGGTCGAACATTTAGGCCTTCGTGAGCTTACCACTGTCGGACAGGATTGGGGGGGACCAATCTCCCTCCGATACGCCATAGAGAACCGAAATAATATGCGTGCACTTGTCATCCTTAACACCCTCGTACGAACATTCCAAACAAAGCCACTCATTGCTCGGGTCTTCTTCTTGATCTTCGCTAATGGCGTCTTCTCCAGCTTTCTGACAAGGCGGTTGGATCTATTCCGTCGATTGGCCCTAAGCCGCGGGTTCTACCGCCCTATTGACCCGAAAGCAATGGAGCAATACACGCTACCACATCCAAACGCCAAGACCCGTGCCGGCATAGCGGCATTCCCTAAGATGCTTCCTACTAGTCCTAAGCATCCAAACTCCTCCTACGTCGATGAAATCGAAGAGACTCTCAAGACCTGGGACGTGAAGGTCTTGGTTATGTTTTCAGACAAGGATGCCTTCTTCAAGGTAGAAGAGGGTAAACGGATCGCTGAAATGGTCCCGAATGGTCAGTTCGCAGTGGTGGCTAACGCGGGACATTATCTGCAGGAAGATGCTGGAGAGGAGATTGCTGGCCGAATGATCACCTTTCTAGGAGATAGCGCGCGCCCATGGTCCAAATAGGTGAACCATACGAGAGTTGAATTTCCGGGGGGAAGTGAGAGTAGGAATACTGAAGGATTCCTTGTAGAGCCTCCTGATAGAGGGAGTGCCAACAACCCAGCAGTCGTTGTTATCCATGCGATTTGGGGGCTAGTAGAATTCATCAAGGATGTGACGACCAGGTTTGCTAAGGAAGGCTATGTATCTCTCGCACCTGACCTTTTTGGTGGTCAGACAGCTTCCAATCTTGAAGAGGGAATTAAGATCAAGAGTGGGTTCTCTGAAGAGAAGTTCCTCGGCGATCTGAGAGGAGCGGTTGCCTATTTGAAAAGGCAGGAAAATGTCAATCCAAAAAGGATCGGCTCCGTGGGCTTCTGCATGGGAGGAACACTTTCACTGCTACACGCCTGTTACGAGGATGTCGCAGCATGTGTTGTCTTTTATGGCTGGAACCCAACCCCTCTTGAACTCCTAAAGAATGTCTCTTGTCCCATCTTAGGGAACTATGGAGGTGCAGATCCCAGAATAACTCACAAAGACATCAGCGTTCTCAAGGAGACTCTTACAAAGTACGGAAAGAAGTATGATATCAAAGTCTATCCAGGAGCTCCTCATGCTTTCTTCAATGAGACCCTACCGAGCTACCGGGCCGATGTCGCAAAAGATGCTTGGATGAGGACGATCGATTATCTCTCAAAGAATCTCAAAGAAGGGCTGATTTAGGCGACCGTGAAGGCCATTCTCATCAACCCAGCGTCTCTTGGAGGAACTTGGTGGATCCGTTCCAGCCCTTGAGTAATTGCTTCCACGGTTTTCCATAGGATAAGATCTCGGTCCCCTCGGACCGGTGTGAGCGCACGAGGACAATGCGCGCGCGCGCTATTTTGAGCAGCCGATTGAGATCCAGGACTCGTCTCTTTTGGAGGGCGACCTCCAAAGTCTTACTCGAAATGTTGGAGTTCAAATCTCACTTTGGATATTGAACTCTGGAACGAATTAAACTGTATGCGGGATGGGGTAGGTGGGATTTGAACCCACGACCATTAGCTCCCGAAGCTAACATCCTGGACCATGCTAGACGACTACCCCAGAACGGGTTCAAGATAGTAGGATATGAATTGTTAACTCTAAACTACCTGCCTCTCCCAGGATATGGAGTATCTTAAATAGTGCTTCAGTAAATTACGTAATATTGCCTGCAAAGGGTTGGAAGACCGTCACAGTCTCTGACCAGGTTTACGACTACTTTTGGGAGAGATGGAGTGAGAATCGGAAGAAGATAATCCTAAAGCATGGAGTATCAAGTTTTAGCGGATATTTGACTAGAATTCTCTATGATACCATGCGAAGAGACGAAGCACAGTCGAGGTTTGCTCCACTCATTGATATTATAGACCTCTTTGAGGATAGAGTTGTTCTAAGGGATGCGAGGAAGGACCGGATAGCTGAAGTCTTCGTAAGAAATGGGCAACTATATTGCAATCTCTGTGAAAGTAGTGAGTGTGTACACACAGGGTATTCCCTGGCAATTCCCGAAGTTGTTGAAGGGATGCAAAAGAAAGGTTATCGCGTTAACAAGGGGAAGAGTTGGACCTCTTCAAAATAGGAATATCAGCCTTGAATAGTGGGTAAAAGGAAATGGGATTGAACAAGTTTCCGAGGGAGGATAGATACCCGAGGCAATACGTTGACGCGTGGACAACTTGCACTCGCTGCAAGAAAGAGACTCGATCATATGACGATTCAGTTCACTATATCGATGGATTTCCTT
>JACZWF010000212.1 GCA_022572285.1 Nitrososphaerota archaeon
TATGAGTAATGACGGTTCCGAGAAGGTCCTTCAAGAATACGCCGAGAAAAAGAAGATTAAATTGATTAGGAAGAAATGCACGCGAGGGATGGGTCGTCAAATTGCCCACCAATTAGCTACTGGAGAATATGAGATTGCTCAAATTGATCTTGATGATATTATTGAACCCAAACTCAAACCACTTTTAGACTTTTATCATAGACGGGCTGAAGGCAAGCTCCTTAAAGTCGTGCCAAAGCCGATAACCATCGCACCATTACAGCTTGTAACAGATATCGGGGGATGGCGAAACCTCCAAAGGTGTGAGGACTGGGATATCTGGAGCAGGGCTGCCAAGATCAACAAATTTTGTTGGGCGCATTTTAGAATGACTGAGAAAAGTAACGAGAACAGACACCCCGAACGAACGACCAAGATTGGCAGGCTGAAAGCTAGCTACATAAACAATAGAGAAATGGTTAGGCTTGGCAGAAAGATTGACGAGTCAAAACCGCTTCATGAAAAAGTCGCTTTGTTCCTCGCTCGGATCCGCTCGGGCTCCCTTGAAAACTATCGAGACCCATTTAACTTAGGGTTCGATTCTCGCGACCCAAGTTATGAGTTGTCATCGGAAGACGAGTCTCCGAGTCATCGTGGAACCCAGCTCTGATTGTCGGAAGGAGTTGGCGCCATGTTATCGGGAAGTTTCGTAGTTCAAGATTTGATAGATATCAACCTAAGGACTTCGAAAACGAGTATCCTGGACGATTTTACTAAGGAATTATATTTTTTCAACAGGACCAATGGGCGGGATTCACTGCACACGCCAAATCTCAGTTTTGAAGCAAAGTCACCCCCTAGCAATGAAGGGGGACGCCTCCGCGTAGCAAGCGGGATTTGATTGATTTACGCTTTCTCGACTAGCGCGCGCAATCATAATGCTTTTACTGCTTTTACTACGAAACAGTAGTAAGACTAAGAGCTTGTTAATTCAATGGGTCACCCGGTTACCGTCGTACCTATCGAAAGTACAGAGATTCAGCGCAAATTCTTTCTATGAAAGATCTATTTAATCGTCAGTAGTCTACGATACGCTTGGTATAAGCGAACGATGATTTGTTTTACTTACATCCTCAAATCAAGGGACGATAGATGTTAGTTTCTGGCGAATCTATAGCGAATCCCAAGCGCAGTCGAATATGTTCATTGCAGGCGCCAAGGCCTACAATGGTGAATCTAGAATCGGAGATTTAATGATTAGAGATAGGCAACTTCCGAATCTGTTCATCGTAGGGGCTCAACGAGCCGGCACAACTTCACTCTATAAGTATCGCAAGGGCATCAAGGGAGTTTACATGTCTCCAAAGAAAGAGCCCCACTACTTTTCACCAGACGCTAGGAAGAACTCCAAGAAACCGCACAGTCCCGATCTCGAGAGAGAAAAATACTTGCAGTTGTTTCAGGATGTAACAGATGAAACTGTAATAGGTGAAGCTAGTCCGTCTTATTTATGGGACCCTGATTCTCCCGAATTAATCCATGACGCAGTGCCCAATGCTAGAATCATTATCAGTCTCCGTGATCCTGTTCAAAGGGCATTCTCTTTGTATTTCTTGCTGAGGAAGCCAAATACCCCCACACAGCGGAGAGAGACTCTTCCTTTCTTTGACGCGCTTCAGAAGGATTACAACAGGGTCGAGAAGGGGTGGGGCTTATCTCGACTCTACGTGGAATTAGGGATGTATTCGGATCAAGTAAAACGGTATCTAGATCTCTTTCCGAGAGATCAAGTTAAGATAATTATTTTCGAGGAGATGACAATGGATACTCCTGGAACAATGAGAGAAGTATTCGAGTTCCTGAGGCTAGATGGCAAGGCCAAGATTTCATCTAGTGTAGCTTATAACGCATACGAGACAAATATCGCGACCCCCGCAAACTGGCTAGCAGGAACAATTTTGCGCAGCGAAGGAATGGACTGGATTTCATCCCATCTCTTGCCTCGTAGCTTTAGAAGGCGCGTTAGAGATGGCTTTCTAATCAAGAGGGCAGCTAAACCAGAGATGTCGCTTGATGCAAAGGAGTTTTTGGAGAATGTCTTCAAGGATGACGCTATGAAGTTAGGCAAGATTCTTGGAAGGCCCCTACCCTGGGCGGTGGCGAATAAGAATAACTAACCACTCTTTCCTTATTGCTTTTTACCCTCTACAAGCGCGCGCGCGCCGCGCATTCCGTTATTATCCCAACCAGGACTGATCCCGCTAAGGTCGCCCCAGATCTATCTGCATACTTAGGATGAATACTGAAGAGATAGCCTAGCATCTAGCGAAAAACAAAGGTATCAATTCAACGCACATCTTCATTGGGAAGGCGCGCGCGGCAGCGGCTTTAGGTATCTGAGTTTAGTTAGCTCTTCGGTGATCTTTAGCACGCTCTCATCTGCAGAGAGCTTATCGGTGTCGACTATAATTTCAGGGTTGAGTGGGTCCTCATAGGTATCTTGGAGTCCAGTTAGATCCTTGATCTCTCCCGCCAGCGCTTTCTTGTAAAGACCCTTTGGGTCTCGCTTTATACAAACCTCTAAAGGGCATCTGACAAAGACCTCTACGAAACTCCCAATCTGCTTCCTCGCATTTTCACGGA
>JACZWF010000213.1 GCA_022572285.1 Nitrososphaerota archaeon
CCACGACTACCTTCGAGAAAATGCGAAGGATCAGTCTGGGGATCACGAATAATCTCTCCTTTGTCCGAGGACACGTATACCCTCCCAGGATCCCCCTCCCAGGTCTCAATATATTCTCGCAACCATTCAGCGGCTTCTCGCTCCTCTGCTTTCTTTTTGTCATCCCTCCGCATCATGTAAAGGAGGAGAGTAGCGATTCCGCTGAGAACTGCCGCAGCAACTGTGAATATTAACAGCCATTGATCAAGGGCCAGGCCCAGAAAGGTGGACATCTAAAGGCGGAAAAACGTCTTGAGATATTTATTTAGTTAGCAAACAAATAGATGCCGACAGTCAGGGCTATTTTGCCCCATGTTGGCCTCAGAAAATCTTTCCAATTCATAAATCCTAAACGCCCTAGATTTCCAACTTCGTGTGCCGTGAAGTTTAATTAAGTAAGAGTTTAATTAATTAGTTAATCAAATTACCTTTATGATATTTCAACAGATGCTGATGGGAGATATGCAAAACTTCACCTACATAATAGGCGATGAGAAGGATAAGGTAGCTGCGGTTGTAGATGCCGGTGAGGATACTAATGAGATAATCAAAGCCGTAGAAAGTAAGGGCTTGAAGGTAATCTATGTTATCAGTACCCATTCTCACTTTGACCACGTTTGGGGCAATGAAAGTTTAGCTGGTAAGACCGGCGCTAAGATTATTGCACACAAGAATTTTCCTCATAGGAAGGATGTTGGTGTGGATGAGGGTAATGTCATTGATGTAGGTAGTATTAAGATCAAAGTACTATATACTCCCGGTCATACTGAAGATGCTATTTGCCTTCTGGTTGATGGTAAGCTTATTACTGGTGATGTCCTTTTTGTTGGTAATTGTGGTAGGACTGATCTTCCTGGTGGTGACGTTGATAAGATGAGGGATAGTCTTAAGAGATTGATGGAATTGGATGATGGTATAGAAGTTTGGCCTGGGCATGATTATGCTGATAGGAAGTATTCTACTATTGGTGATGAGAAGAGGAGTAATGTTTGTTTTAAGGTAAAGAGAATTATAAGATAACGTAGGATATTCCCCTTCGGTGGGTCTTTTTATTGTTAAAATCATAAGAAACAATCGTGGAACCTAACGGCGACAGATCTCCTAGAGCTAACAGGTGGATAGATTCTCTCAAATCACGAGAAAACATAGTTGATAATTCCCTCGAATTAAGACACGGAGCGATAGCGATTACCGCATCGAGCCTCGGTCAACAACAATACTGCGAACAAAAGGTCGAGATGAGTCTAACTCACGAAGAAATCCAAACCGAATCCAAACTGGCTGGTGAAAGACTACATGAAGAACTCTTACCAATGGAGAAGACGACACTTGATGCTCTCATCGAGGATATCCTCACCAAGAAAACGTATACTGCCTCCTTCCCCTTGGCGGCCAAGTATAATGGCTATCTGCTTGCAGGTATACCAGACGCTGTGATTTTCAGACTAGGAAAGCCTGCTTTTATTCTAGAACTTAAGACGACTCGCAGAAATCCAACAGTTCTCTGGCCCAGCCAGAGGGTTCAGGTGACGACTTATGGAATGCTGTTAGAATTGATGGGATTCGATTGCTCAGACCTTGAACTTTCAGTATTTACGCTCAAACGCACGAAAGAGCCTACTGAAGACCAAAAGAAACAATTTCTCGGAAAGGCTGTCTGGGTGCTGATTGGTGAAAAAACGAAAGAATTAGTCTCGAGTCTAAAGGGAGCGCTAGCCATACACACTTTCCATTACAACCCAAAAGAGGCGAGAGATAACATCGAACCATCAGTCGGTTATTGGCTGAAGCAGCGAGAGCCTGTCCCGACTCGGAACCCAAGAAAATGCAAGCCGTGCGAGTTTAATGACATATGTCCCTTTAGTCTGGTTTAGCGGAGAGTTTCACCTTCCCCTCGGTGCTATCTCAAAATTCTTCCACCTTCCTTCTCCGACTCCTCTTACCAGCCGTAATTGTACAAGAAGTTCCATCTGATTTCTGTAGCTCCTCTCCCCTAGCGGGGATGAAAAGAGATTAGAGTATTCTACGAAAAGGTCGTAGGACTTAATCCGTCCCTTTCGTTCGACAATCTCCAGCAAACATTTCTGATGAGCATTAAGTTTGGATGTCAGGTAGTCTCGCTTAGCATTTCTTGCGATCTTGTAAGAATCATCTAGATCTTCTCTGCGAACTTCTATTCTGCGGCTCTGTTCGGCATTTAGGATTGAATCATGAAGGGTTCGAAGGGCTATCCTTGCGTCGCCGTTTGCCAAGCTTGCAATTGTTTGAACTAGTTGTGGTGATATGCTCCCCTCCCGAACGGAATATGAGATCCTATCACTAATGATGCCAATCATTTCAGATTCCGTGTATTCGGGGAACTCGACCTCATGTGCAAATAGTCGAGACCTTGTCCGATCGTCGAAGATATCAGGTAACGAATGGCGATTGGTTATCAGGATCAGGGTACACTGATTCATGGATAGAGAGTGAAGTATTCTATTCTCCTTGAGCTGATCCACTTCATCAAGACATATCAGATGATCTCTACCAACAATCTTTGAGAATATTTGAGAT
>JACZWF010000037.1 GCA_022572285.1 Nitrososphaerota archaeon
TATGCTCGGATTCTTGGTAGATTCTTTCTTCGAAGGATCTCAGCAATTCCAAAAGACCAAGGGCTCTCGTCCGCCTCCCCAGAGCTCGCCAAAAATGTCCGTCCCTCTGAATTCCCGCCATCCTGGAACTCTTGTAACAAGAGAGAGGTCATCACCTCAACGCCCTTTTCTAGAGGATATTCAAACAAGTTCACCCCTAGGTTTTCCCTGATCAATTCCAAAAACCTCTTCCCAATTCTCGTTATCGTTTCACGATCTTTGGAAGACTCAGATACCGCACGAATAAAGAGACCCTTTACTTTCCTTGAATTTAATTTCTGGATAATATTTGAGTTCTTTTCATCAACATAGTCTAGAACACTTCTAGATGGTATTGAATCTACCCAAAGTCGATTAAAAATTTGCGAAATCATTAGCGACCCGAGAAGCTGGGATTCTATCATCAGTCCCGTACCTTCAGTATTCCCAATAATCAAAATCAATTTATCGTCGACAATGAGAATAGTTTGCTGTATCTCGATATCGCAGACTCGCGAAACTTCCAGTAGACTACTATCCTTAGATAATCCACCGATACAACCACTGTCAAATATAACTTGGATTTTTCCTTCAAAGATCATATCTGTGAATTCCTTTGATATCCCAGAGATAATACTTGCTCCCCATCCTGCTAGGATGCAGAATACTCCTTTTTGTGAGGTGGAAAGGAGTTTCCTAACCGTAGGTTCTAGTGACTTGGCAGGAATGATTATGTTCCTACTTTCTCTGGCGATATTCTCAGAACGCATCTCGACCAGTCGGTTTAGCTGGTTGATGCTCCTCCTCATCGCCTCGAGTTTGGTTTCTTCCCCTTCGATCAGTCCACCAAGGGATTTCTCGGGTGAGATAGCTTGGCACCTAATCGGCTTCCCCGGTAGGATTCTAGCGAGGTGCTTTCGTTCGAGCTTCTGGACTGTGACGTAGCACTTCTGTCGCGGGATGCCTGTGAAGTAGGACATCTCTGAGATAGAAAGCGACCCTCTCTTGACAAGGACAATGTAAGTCCGAGCCTCATAATCTGATAGACCAAAGCCCTCCAGTGACACCTTGGGATTATCAGTGCCCTCATCTGTGAGATTAATGTCCTCCATGTCACCGCAACCTACGTCACTCTGGTGACAGAGATACGGCGTACATCAACCATAAGCGATGGGGTACGATCTCCTCAACTAGGTGCTAAAATATTGTCTCAATTTGCTTCCAAGTGGGTATCTGATCGCCGTCAGGGTCTAGGTGAAAGAGTAAGGGATGCAGTACGGCCTGCAGGACCTTTAAAGCCTAGACTCGAAGAAGCTGTTAGACAGATTCGAGTTCAGGTGGGAAAGCTGGATCAGACCTGTGTGAAGCTCAAGGACAGGGACAACACAATTTTCACTAGGGTTGTGTCCTCTATCCAGAAGCATGATATGTCACATGCGACAATTTATGCAAACGAGCTAGCTGAGGTCAGAAAAATGAATAAGATGGTGACGCAAGCAAAGTTGGCCCTTGAGCAGATATCACTAAGATTAAACACCGTCTCTGAACTAGGCGACGTGGTAGTGACTCTCGCCCCAGCTATGGGGGTGATAAAAAATGTTCAGGCTGGAGTAATGAGTATTATTCCCGAGGCTGAAAATGAGATCAGTGAAATTAGCGGGTTATTAAGCGGAATACTAGTCGACGCCGGACAAATGGGAGGGTACACGCTCAACTTCAAGGCAGCTAATGAAGATGCCGAGAAAATCTTGGGAGAGGCCTCAACGGTTGCTGAAGCTAGGATGAAAGAGAAGTTCCCCTCGCTCCCTTCCTCAATACCAGTTGGGGATCCGATAGCGGAAGGAATGTAGGATCAGGAGAAGGGTCAGAGATGGTAAGGTCTTGACCCCTCTCACGTGCACGTTCTGAAATCAAAATTGAAGGAGTGTGGATGGAAGTGAGAATGCCATTCGGAAAATCGAAGGAGGCTATGAGAGAGAAGCTTACTTTAGCCATCCGAGGAATCGAGATTCACAGGAGACATCTGGAAAATCTTAGGATCCGTTTAGGTGGGAGACGAAGGGCTCTATTTGAGGCGCTGATGGATTCTATAGCAAAGAGGGATGACATGAAGGCCACGGTATATGCGGATGAACACGCCGAAATCAAGAGAGTGCTAAAGGTAATAACGTCTAGCGAGGTTGCGCTGATCCAGATTAAAACTAGACTTGAAAGTATGAGTGATATAGGTGATGCATTCTATCACATGAAATCCGCTTTTGGTATGGTAAGCAAAGTTAGCAAATCGGTGGCTAATATTGTCCCTTCCCTTGAGAACGTAACGAACGGCGTGAATGATGCGATAAGCACTACTCTCATTCAGCTTGGGAAGATCTCGCCAAATAGTCCTCTTTCTTTCAATCTTGAAAATGATTCTAGCAGCGAGATAGTGGAGACAGCAAAACGTTACGCGTTGGAGACTCAGCAGAAGCAACAGGACGTGCCACCTCTTGACGAATTAGAAACTCATCTCCCAATCCATGTGGGAGATGAAAGTTATGACAGAGTAGCAATCGCCGCCGGCGTGGGCAACTTCTCAAGTAGTTTTGATAATGAGTTCAAGCCGGCTACCCTTTCCATACCTCGAAAACGGCAAATTGAGGATCAGGTTAGAAGTTATGTTGCCAAACGTGGTGGAAGTTTTGATGTTCTTGACGCGGCATTTTCTCTGGGGCTCCCGGTGGAGGAGGTGGAGACTGCCGCGTTGACATTGGCGGGTAAGGGGAAGA
Organism: Nitrososphaerota archaeon; assembly: GCA_022572285.1. Lineage (GTDB taxonomy): Archaea > Thermoproteota > Nitrososphaeria > Nitrososphaerales > UBA57 > B1T1B5. Next base: position 2,787 of record JACZWF010000037.1, read on the forward strand.
TCAGTTTCGGGAGGGTCAACTGATACATGAGTGAAGTAGCTGCTAAAGAGATTGAGGCGGCCGCGAAGAGTTATGCATCCGAGGCAATCAGACTGGACTCGCAAGGGGCACGTGGCATGGCGATTCAAATGTATCAGAAATCAATTTCCACTCTAGTAAGGCTAGCAAAGCTATACCCTGATTATCCTCTGAACCGGATATATATTGAAAGGGCGTCGACTTATCAAGATAGGATTAAGGCGCTGAGAAGTTCCGAAGCTGGGGAAGAGCTTCCAGGTTCAACTACTGATAACTCAATGTCCAATACGAATAGATCTGGTACGTCTACGATGGTAGCCCCACTGAAGGCAAGCTACGATGAGCTTGTTCTCGAAGAGAAACCTACAGTCAAGTGGAGTGATGTAGTAGGTCTCGATGACGCAAAGAACGCTTTGCGTGAATCGATAACATTCCCAACAATAAGGCCAGATCTCTTTCCTTTGGGTTGGCCTAGAGGAATCTTGTTATATGGGCCACCCGGTTGTGGAAAGACTCTTTTGGCGGCTGCTGTGGCCGCAGAAACTGATGGATATTTCATTAACGTTGACGCGGCTACCATCATGTCGAAGTGGCTTGGCGAGGCTGAGAGGAATGTGGCTAAGATCTTCTCTTCAGCAAGGAACATGCTTCAAAACGGAAAATCGGCGGTGATTATTTTCATAGATGAGCTTGACTCTCTTCTTGGATCCAGGAATCAAGAGGTCGGCGGTGAAGTCAGGGTGAGGAATCAGTTCCTCAAGGAAATGGATGGAATTGGTGACAAGGGGAAGAAGCTCCATCTATATGTCATAGGGGCAACTAACAAACCTTGGTCGTTGGATTGGCCATTTCTGCGGCGTTTTCAGAAGCGGATATTCGTCCCGTTACCCAACATTGATGCTCGAACAGAGATGCTTGAGATGTCCACCTCTCCATTGCATATGAATTCCCAGGTGAAGATGTCGGAGTTAGCAGATATTCTCGACGGCTATTCCGGAAGTGACATTACGGACATCTGCCAGTCGGTTCAGCTCAGAGTAGTCTCCGAATTATTCCAGGCGGGGCAAGCCTCCGATGCTGAGAGTAGACCTCGTGAAATCACGATTGAAGATATTAAGGATGTCTTGAAGCGAAGAAGGCCCAGCGTATCTAGTGACATGATCCGAGCATATGCTAACTGGTCCGAAAACTACAAGGCGTTGTGAGTTGCGGACAGACTATGGGGATATTCTGTACTGGTCTCGAGGGTATAACACCACTTCTCTAATATTCTTCATTCCGGTCAACACCATCATGAATCTATCGAATCCAAAACCCCAACCTGAATGCGGAGGCATCCCCCAATCGAAGACGCTCAGGTGAGAGGAGAAACTTTCCAACGGTAACCCAGCACCATTGATCCTTTCAATCAAGATTTCCTTTTGATGAATCCGCATCCCTCCGGAGGCCAATTCAAGAGGACCGTATTGTAGGTCGAAAGACCTTGTCAAATGAGTGTTTGGGTCTTCTGCGATGTAGAAGGGTTTGAGTTGCTGAGGCCATTTTGTTAGGAAGAAGAACGAGTTGTTTTTTTGAGCAATGATCGCGAGGCTTGAATCGGAAAGATCGTCTCCGTAGTTTATTTCCAAATCCATCGACTTAAGGTAGTCTATGGATTCTGCGTAAGTGATTTCATCAAAAGGGGTTGTAGGGATCTTGAGATCATTTTTTAGTGTATTCAATTCCTCTTGCCTAGTATTCAAGAGTTCCTTTATGCAGGAGATGACAATTGATTCACATACTCGCATTGCCTGCTCCTCATTCATGAATGATGCCTCGATATCAACACTGGTAAATTCGTTTAGATGCCTTGTTGTGTGAGATTTCTCGGCTCTGAAATAGGTCGAAATTTCGAATACCTTGTCCAGAGCTATCGTCAATTGTTCCTTGTATAATTGGGGACTCTGAGCTAAGAATACGCTCTGCTCGTCAAAGTAGTTAACGGAAAATAAAGCTGCCCCTCCTTCAGCAGCTTGACCAATGATTTTCGACGTACTTACCTCTAGAAAGCCTTGTTGGAGTAGCGTGGATCTAATGGATTGAAGAGCATGATGACGTAACTTGAAGATAGCCTGGTTTCGAGGACTCCTAAGATCTAGTGCCCTTGCATCCAACCTAACATCCAGTCCGGCCTCTACCCTCCCAGTTGGATCAAGGGGGAGTGGGTGAATAGCACGCGATAAGGTCTCCAAGGCAGTGATTTTTACTTCGTAGTCGACGTGTTTAGACCTACTCCGCTGTACAGTGCCTGAAGCCGAAATCACACTTTGCTTGGACAGTTTTCTACACGTCTCATAGAGCTCGGAAGATGATGCTTCTTTCTTCAGGACAAGTTGGGAGAGACCATGGGAATCTCTAAGAGTGATGAAAACAAGAGATCCAAGTGTTCTCACATCTTCCACCCACCCAGCGACGGTAACCTCTAGGCCAAGGTCTTTCTCCTCAAATTCATCAGAAAAATGACTTCTCATGGTCTAACTAGTCAGATGAAAAAAGGGCCAATAATTAGTTTAGCTGCCTGACCCTCTAAAGAACCAAGAAAATCAGCTTTAGGCTAAGCTCTCTCGAACTCTACCAACAGGTCTATACCCTTCACTCTCTTGACAACCGATTTAACCTCATCAAGATCTACAGGAAATCGCTCAGTCTTCCGACCCGAGATTATTGCCTTTGTCAGGCGGCTCCCGTCTGGCAACCAGACCTGGTTCACCGTAAGGATCTTGACCGGGAAAAGGAGATCCTCAAGAATTTTCCTGTCACTCGAATCGCCCTCCAATAGCCAAACTTTCTTTCCGAAGACTTCTTCTAGTTTTGTTTTTAATAATGGTTCTCTCCTAATTGATATGAGATCTGTGGAGCCTAAAACCAGTACGGTGGATCCATTCACATCGTAAGCTCGATGTAAGGAAACCCCATCTAACTGAGGATGTTTGTTTGCGAAATTAACAAGTCTAGTAGAGGCGTCCACATCTGATTTCGATATATGTCCGGACCTCAGCTTACCTTCGCACTTGGCACACAAGATCCCAGTCTTTGCATCGAAGGCGCAAATTGGTATCCTCATCCGCTACTAATCGAATAGAGCCCGAATAAAAGGCTAACATAGGATTAGTGCTTAGTAGAGCACCCGTCAATCGTCAAAGCGCTTTAAGACTTCTGGAAGCTCTTCCACAACATCTGTTGCCAAAATTCTCAATCCAAACTTCTTTTGGGCAAGCTCCCCCGCCCGTCCGTTAACGTACGCGGCGGCTAATGCAGAATGAAATAGATTCATTCCTTTAGCGAGATTTGCCGCAACCACGCCAGCCAATACATCCCCAGTTCCACCCACCGTCATGGCAGGCGTTCCAGTTTCATTTATCGCCACTGACTCCCCGTCAGATATTATGTCCGTCGTTCCCTTTAGGAGGATGGTTATTCTGTCCTTAACAGCTTTTTCCTTTACAGCAGTTATTCGCTCCCTAACACTCTCTCCGATTTCTGTTGCGTACAGGCGACTAAACTCACCAGGGTGTGGCGTAAAAACTGCCTCACAGTTGTTGAGGTGCTCAGTCACGCCTGGGAAGAGTGCATCAGCATCCAAAACTAACTTCACCCTCCTCTCTGCCAGTCCTAGGGAAAGCTGTCTCATACCCTCAGTCCTTTGCCGCCCGGCCCCCGGGCCGATTACCGCCGAATCTATCTTCGGAATAGAATTCAAAATCTTGTTCGCCACGCCAGGAGTGATCTTAGCGTCTGGCAGTGGATATACGATGAAGTTCGGAGACAAAGATCTTATCGGGTTAACAACAATGTGGGGTACGAAGAGGTAAACTAGGTCTACGCCAGTTCTTAATGCTCCTAGCGCTGAGAGGACAGGGGCCCCGTGATATAGCTTGCTCCCACCGATTATCGCGACCGATCCGTTTTCGCCTTTTCTTGAAGATGCGCGACGTTTGGGAATAATGTTCCTCAATAAAGCTTCATCTACTCTTATTACTCCCTCTTCGGTCAAATCCACTATAATCGCTTCCAAACCTAGTGGCTTTATTATAATGAATCGGAAAGAATGATGGATGATAGTGGAAGAGGGGTCTCCATTCAAGGACCAATTAATCCAGCTCCTAACTAAAGAGTACGGGAAAGAACGAGAGGGAGTCCACGTATCCGACCTACTCATGTGTATGAGGGAACAGGTTTTTCGAAGGCTGCAGCCTATGCCTATCGACGAAAAGGATCTTTCATTCTATGCCCTTGGAGAAGGAGCTCATCTGGCATTGGAAAGACTTGCTGGGAAAGGGGGAGCTGTTTCAGAGAAGGTAGTCATAGTTAATGGAATAACCGGCACTATCGACGTGTTTGACAATATCCCTATTGAAATTAAAACAACTAGATCACGTGATCCGACTCCCAAGCCCTTTCACTTGAAACAGCTCGGTTACTACATGGCAATGACCAATTCCAACGTGGGTGTCCTACTCTATATCATGATGAATGATTACGAGAGGCCCTTTCGGTTCAGAACGATAACAATGAGTAATGAGGAGCTAGCGTCGGAGAGAAGGGAAATCGAGGCGAGGGGTAGGGTCTTTAGTGAAGCAGTCCATGCTAAAGATCCGTTCAGAGCCACTCATGTCAAGGATGACCCAGACTTGGGTTGGAAGTGCAAAAGGTGCAAATACAGGAGTGTGTGCTGGAGTCGGAACAACTGAACTTATTTTTAATGCATTTACTTATATCGACCTCTAAATGTAAAGAAGTGGAATGAGCTGGCCTTCGGCTAACGGCATGCGAATCGGCTTGACTTTTGACGATGTACTTCTGGTTCCGAAAAGGTCTGAACTTCTCTCGCGCAAGAAAGTTGACCTGAGGACGAAGCTTTCGAGGCGCATAGAGCTCAACGTCCCTCTCATTAGTGCGAATATGGATACAGTAACTGAGTCCGCAATGGCCATCTCGATGGCACGGTTAGGAGGCATCGGCATAATTCACAGATTCATGTCAATCCAACAACAGGTTTCAGAAGTATCAAAAGTCAAACGTTCCGAAGGGATATTGATTGAACAGCCAGTAACGATCTCCCCCGAAATGGGTGTTTCAGCGGCAAGGGACGCGATGCGCAAGCACGAGATCGGAGGCATCTTGGTTACAGCCCAAGACAATACGGTCTTGGGCATCGTCACAAGAAGAGATATCTTTCTGGAAGATGAAATGGATGAAACCTCCGAAACTGATAATGTAACCAAAGTGAAAGACATCATGACAAGGGATCTAATAACGGCCCCGCCTGGGACTAGCATTACCGAGGCAAAGACTATCCTAAAGAAGAACAAAGTCGAGAAACTCCCCATCGTTGATGGGGTAGGAAGGGTCGTTGGGCTCATCACGAGCAAAGACATTGTGAAGATGAGGGATTTTCCTCATGCTTCAAAGGACGCTAAGGGGAGGTTGAGAGTGGGCGCCGCCATTGGAGTAAAGGATGATTCGATTGAGCGAGCTCGAGCCCTTTCAGACTCTGGAGTTGATGTACTAGTAGTGGACATTGCGCATGGTCATTCTGACCTGGCTATCGGTACCGTTACGAAAATCAGGGACCAGTTGGGAGAGGTTGAGTTAATTGCCGGTAATGTCGCTACAGCTGAGGGTACCCGTGATCTCATCGAGGCCGGGGTAGATGGAGTCAAAGTGGGTGTGGGAGCGGGCTCAATTTGCATAACTAGAATAATAACGGGGGCGGGCGTCCCTCAACTAACTGCGATCATGGACTGTGCCGTCGGCGCTTCCGATTCAGGGCTACCCATTATTGCCGATGGAGGTATACGGAATTCGGGGGACCTAGTGAAGGCACTAGCCGCTGGGGCATCTACCGTTATGGTCGGAGGCATCCTTGCTGGGACTGATGAAAGTCCAGGAATCACCGTTCTACGGCCAAATGGAAGGTATAAGATGAGCAGAGGGATGGCATCATTGGGTGCGGCTCTGGATAGAAGCACCAAAGAAAATAGATTTTTGGATGAAGGAGAGGTCCTTGAATACGTCCCTGAGGGAGTGGAGGGACTTGTCCCCTATAAGGGACGCTCCCAGGAAGTTGTCTCAAGGCTTGTTGGAGGGCTTCGTTCCGGCATGAGCTACTCGGGGGCTAGAACATTAGAGGAGCTTCGTAAGAATGTTTCATTCATCGGAATCACAACTGCAGGCCAGGTTGAGGGTCGATCGCATGACGTACAGCCTTTTGAGCAGTAACCCTCAAGCTTATCTCGACTTCTTGTTTTTGGTCGCTAAATGAAGGATGACTTTGAGGAAATAGTCGATATTGATCTGAACAAGCACCAATCCGTCAGAGAAATTATTGATGCGATGGGTAAGGGAGGTGGGTTCGCAGGCAGATACCTATCCGACGCTCTCCAGATCCTGAGAGAGATGTTACGCGAAGAGAATTGTCTAAGGTATCTCTCATTCCCTGCATCCTTGGTCGCAACTGGCCTTCGAGGGATTCTCTCGTCTCTTCTTGATATGAAACTCTTTGACGTCGTTATCACTACGTGTGGTACCTTGGATCATGATCTGGCTAGGGCTTGGGCGAAATACTACAAAGGGGACTTCAATATGGACGATGCAGAGCTCGACACTAATGGATACCATAGACTCGGGAGTATTCTTATCCCAAAAGTCTCGTACGGAGAGTTGATTGAGAGTCGAATCCAGCCGCTCCTGGAACAGCTCTACAACTCAGGAAATAGGAAGATATCGCCAAGTGAACTTGCTTTTCTGTTAGGAAATCTTATTGATGACCAAAACTCAATCCTGAAATCGGCCAGCAAGAACTCGATCCCGGTTATCATCCCGGGGATAACGGACGGTGCTGTTGGCAGTCAGCTCTGGCTTTTTTCCGAAAAGTACCGAGACTTCTCGATCGATGTTCTTGAGGACGAAAGGGTTTTATCAAAAATTGCTTTTGATAGCAAAAACAAGAAAAGTGGTGCACTGATCCTTGGAGGTGGAATTTCTAAACATCACACCTTATGGTGGAATCAATTCCGAGGAGGTTTAGATTATGCAGTGTATGTAACGACTGCTTCTGAATTCGACGGTAGCTTGAGTGGAGCCCGTACTCGCGAGGCGATCTCATGGGGAAAAATTGCTCCGACCGCCAAGCAAGTTACCCTCTATGGAGATGTCACATTGATTCTTCCATTCACGGCACGAGTCATAGCACAGGCTGAACAACAAACCGCAAGCTCAGATTTAAATTCTTCCAATACCAAG
>JACZWF010000038.1 GCA_022572285.1 Nitrososphaerota archaeon
GTAATAGAACATCCCTCGTTGTGGGAATAATATACTATAGGCTTCTCTAGACCTGCATCTCTACAGTTAAACCGCGGAGAGAAGCATTCCGGTCCTTCCATGACGTTCCATCCATAATTTCCTCCCTTCTCAATAAGATTGACCTCTTCAAAGTCCCCTTGGCCGACATCACCAACCCAGAGAGAACCCGTTTGTCTATCAAATGAAAAACGCCAAGGGTTCCTGAATCCATATGCCCAAATCTCGTCCATCACGTTTTCTTCTCCGTAGAATGGATTATCTTGAGGAATGGAATATCCTACCTGTGGATCGTTCACATCGATTCTTAGAATAGATCCGAGGAGGGTATTCCGGTCCTGTCCGTTCCCATCGGGATCCCCTCCGGAGCCTCCATCTCCTAGTCCTAAATAGAGGTATTTGTCTGGACCAAAAGCTATCATTCCCCCGTTATGATTCCCAAAGGGTTGATTCACCTCCAGAATGATGATCTCACTCTCGGGATCCGCCCGATTGTTTTCGAGATTGTCGATCGAGAATCGCGAAAGTATGGATCGTCGGGGCTGAGAAGCTGTGTAATAAACGTAGAATTCTCCGTTGTCCCTAAAATCTGGGTCGAATGCCAATCCAAGTAATCCCTCCTCGTTACCAGAATCATTAACTCGCTCTCGAATATCTAGAAAAACCTCAAAGGAGTCTACATCCTGAGTATTATTGAAGACTACTATCTGCCCTGGTTGCAATACTACGAAAATACGGTTTGAGTTGTCTCCTGGATGAGTTAGAAAAACCATCCTTGGGAAGGTAAGTTCCGGAAACGCTACACCAATCGATATCTCCCGAACTGATCCAAGGTAAATCTCGTCTTTAGGTGGATTATCATTGCGTGCCCCAGATTCTGCATTACGGGATGTATCATTGATTTCGGATAGCTGGGTTAAGGCTAACGAGATTGTCACTACGAACACGACAAGGCCAATTATCGTCAATACAGTTTTTCGGGATCTCGGAGCATCAGGTGCTGTCATCCCTATTCGACCCCAGCGTTCTCGCTTTAAATACTTGGGCGAGATCGAAATCCGGATGTCCAAACTTGAACTAAAACCCCCTCTTATTCTTTTGAACTTCAAGACCTATCCCACTTCTATAGGTGAACGGGGTCTTAGGTTGGCAAAGATCATCGAAGAGACAAGTCTAAAAAGCGGAATCCAAATAATTATTTCTCCACAATATACCGATATCTTCAGGATATCCTCCGCCATAAGTACACCTGTATTTTCCCAGCATCTTGACTATCAAGAGCCTGGGAGGCATACTGGTTTCGTCCTGCCTGAGGCACTGGTCGCATCAGGTTGTAGAGGGACCCTGCTCAATCATGCAGAACAGCCTATTTCTCATGACGATGTCAGGAAGGCAGTAGAGAGGTGCAAAGGGCTCGACCTAGTCTCATGTGTTAGTTCAAATGGGGTAGAAGAGAGCTCCCTATTAGCTTCTATTAACCCAGACATGCTCTTAATTGAGCTTCCTGAACTTATTGGAGGTGGAAAAGCAATTTCCACCGTGAAGCCCAACGTCATAACCGATGCAGTCGAGGCCGTTAGAGCGAAGAATTCTAAAGTCGTACTTGTGGCGGGCTCAGGCATCTCAACAAAAGAGGACGTGCGGGCAGCTCTTGAGCTAGGGATGGACGCCGTTGGAGCAAGTAAAGCTATCATGGATACTCCAGACCCTAAAGTAGTTCTGGAGGAGATGGTTGAGGCTGTGAGCACGAAATAGTCTCAGAAGGTCATGCAAAGGTATCCATAAATATCTGCCTTCGGTGAGGCAGGTCACATGAAGCGTCGAGCCAAGAAGAAGAATGACTCAGACTCCAGCTACTCTGCTGAGGACGAGGAGAAGATCCTCGAAAATCTCAAGAATTTGGGCTACGTCTGAACATTAGATCTTTTATCACCTTTCCATCCAAACCACTCGGGATAGGAATTCCAAAGTAATCAAGTATGGTGGGCGTGATGTCACAGACGTGAGCTGATACTTTCCCTGGTGAGACTGTTTTTCCATAGGCGATGAAGACTCCAATAGGGGAGTGAATTCCTTGCCTGGTGGCAGGAGGAGATGTGAAGAATCCCTTGTCACTGGCTCCCCAATTCGTGATAAGTAGGCCATCGTCGGACTCCACAATGATATCTCCAGGAGCATCTTCGACTCGCGGCCCGTGATAAGCCTCACTAGGCTCAATTACAGATTTGAAGACTGGATCTCCATTTTCAGTTTTGAGCATTTTCAATCGGTTCTTTATTTCCTGCTTCACTCTTTCCTTCTCTACTTCGTCTCCTGGAAGGAGCTTCACCCAAGCTACACTCTCGTTGGTCCCGATTGAGAAAGCTTTTGTCGATCTATCAAAAAGGGAAGAGACAATAAAAGGCGCCAGGAAAGACACAAGAGGTTTAGTTAGACTCCTCACTGTCCCTGAAAGACTCCTTTTCACGGCTCGGTTTCCGAGGAACTCGTCCAAGCCACTCGAGGCCCTTTTGTATAGTCCTTTCATTATAGATTCTTTTGGAGTCAGATATCCATTCTCCCACAACCATTGGTTTAGGACAAAAGATCGCTTGGAGCTTCTGCCGCCATGATCGGATGTGATCATCATTATGTCATCATCCGTCATTCTGCTAAGCAACCTCCCCACAAGGGAATCTATTTCGGCATAAACTTTCCCTAATAGTTGCTGATCTTCCATAACAAGGTGCTGCGTCATATCAGTAATATTTTCAATTAGGATAAAGGCATCCCATTTTTCTTCATCCATTATTTTTAGCGAAATCTCAGCCCGGACCTTAGCGAGAGCGACTACCTTATCGACCCATATCTCTCTGCTTAAACCATTGCCGTCTCCCAGCCTTGGAATATCCGTCGTGTATCCATCCCTCTTCATTCTTGACTTTAGCTCCTTCGGATAAGCGGAAAGTGGGGCGGGATAGCCTGTTACAAAAACTCCATTGACCTCGGCAGCAGGGTGTGTGAATGGCATCCCGAGCACAACCACTTTGAATCCCGCTTTGCTCAAGTAGTCCCAGAGGAACTGAACCTTGGATTCGCGTAGATTTGTAATATGAGTTCCGAGGCCATTGAAGTTGAAAATGTCGAAGCAACCGTGTTTTCCTGGATTCACGCCTGAAAAGACACTGGCCCATCCCGGTGGAGTGACATATGGAATCACGGACTCCAGTGGCCCAGAAAGCCCACCATCGATGACCTGCTGTAGGTTTTTGAGGTTGAATCTCTCCATCAGTGGCTGTATTATATTTAGAGAGGAACCATCCAATCCAAGAAGGAGGACTCTACCCATTTTCTTTCTGCCGACCTCGCAACCAGGTCAGACTAGACGATATTAGCCTTTTGGCTGTTATTTTTCCCGTCCATAATTGAATAGAATTAAAATCTGTTGTCTTTGCAACTCTCATGAGCAATCTTTGATTCCATCTATTGGAGGAGAACTCGGTGAGACAGTTGGAACCTTGATCGCATTAATTGTTGTTTGGATCGTCGTTTCTGTTCCTGTCTATTTAGCGGCTAAGATGGTAGGAGGATCAAAGGCCACTTTTGGACGTGCCATGTTGGCAACTCTTTTTGGACCCATCGTCTTCATAATCGTAATATTGTTCACTTCGGCACTACTCGTTGAGCTTGGGGCTGCCTCATTCTTTTTGCCTGTAGGAATTGCCTTCATCGCGTTTTTGGGTGTGTACAAATCATTTTTCAAAACCGGATGGGTAGGTGCTTTTGGAATTGCAATCATGGCCACGGTCATACTTGCTATAGCTGTCTTGATTCTCAGTACCTCACTATTGAGCTCAATTCCGTTACCCATAGACGGCATTGCGCGCTTCTAGTAACTCCTGATATTCAGGACGCAAGGACAAATATGAAATACCCGCTGCCGCCTAAGGCGAGTAGTGTGATTACGAGTCCAATCCCCACAAGCTTACCTGCCGGTCGCGGCTCTTTGTCAGCGATCTCCGCATAATCTCCTCGGTACTTGTTAATGGAGTAGAAGTTCACCACACCTCCGACTACGAGAGCTATGATCCCAACTGATGCATTAGCGTCGAATGGGGATTGGATGGTGTCCGGCCCTGCGCCCGGATCGATACCAGGTACTTGGATGGTTGACTCACTTAAGGCCACATTGAATACGTTCGCTATTATCCCCATACTAATTATCACAATCCCCACTATGAGTCCTGTGATGTACCTCCTCTCGATCCTCCTATACTGGTCTTTGGGACCGCGATACTTCTCCATATCGGGTCGTCTTCTGATGGAGGGTTATGCCTACTTTTAAGCGTGAGGATGAATAACATCGCTTACGGTGGAAGACGAAAATCTTCTTTCACTGTGGTTAAAGCCACGTGGGTATTGGTCCTCTCCACGAATGGCATGGCTAACAATTTCTTCGTAAAGTCCCCGAGGTCTTTCCTTGTCCTGAATTTTGCTATTACGAATGCATCTGTTAGCCCTGTTACGTCATAAACTGCGCAGGCTTGCGGCAGCTTAGCTATCTCTCGCTCCATCTCAAGTAGTTTCCCTTTCGAAACCACTATCTCAATAATAGCTGTAAGCTCATATCCCAGCTTTTGATGATCTAGTAGTGGAGCGTATCCCTTTATGATTCCCTCATTTTCCAACTTTTTTGTCCGAGTCATCACAGTGCCAACAGCAACCTTGATCCGCTTTGCGACTTCCCTGAATGAGAGTCGAGCATCGTGCATGTACTCACGAATTATTTTCTTATCAATTTCGTCCAACTTCATCGCTCCTGAGCTCTAGAGAGTGCACAGGATGTTTATCTTGGTTCCAACAAACTAGATATTCATACAGCATATAGGAGTGTCATAAGCAAAGTCATATATTTCTGATGATCCGGCGGGTAAGCTTTCTCAGATGAATGGTCCATCCCACTCTCGGATTACCGAAGCTACCTCAGGCCTGATAAGTTCCTTGGGTGGAGATTCACCTTCCTCAATTAGCCGCCTCATCAACGTTCCACTGAATTCTAAATGATCTGATTGATTATGTGGACAGGTATTAATATTTGCTATAGAGACACATCTTTTGCAATAGAAGAATGACGGGAACAAGACCGCCTCTATGCCCAAATCAGGGAATTCTTGAAAGACCTCTTGAGCCGCAAACGGAGGATAGAACTTACCAACTCCGGCATGGTCCCTTCCAACAATGAAATGGGTGCATCCAAAGTTCTTCCTGACTATTGCGTGGTGAATCGCCTCTCTGGGCCCCGCGTACCGCATTTCCATGGGGAGAATTCCAAAGATAACCTTGTGTAATGGGTAGTAGTTGTTTATTAGAACTTGGTATGTCTCCAGGATTACTTCGTCTTTGAAGTCCCCCTTCTTCTTCCTCCCAATTACAGGATTAATGAATAACCCGTCGAAGAAGTTAAGAGCTGCCTTCTGGAGTCCCTCATGGCCCGAGTGTGGCACGTTTCTCGTCTGGAATCCGACTACGGTCTTCCATCCTCTTTCCATGAATCTAGCTCTGGTTTCCTTTGGGGGTATGTAATATGGTGAATTCGACACTGTGCTATTCAGCAATGAAATCCTCCCACCAAGTAGAAAATCTTGCATTTCATGAGTTCTAGCAACACCGGGATGACTCGTATCTGCTGTACCATAAACGCTCGTGGCGTGCACATTCCGATCAAGGCTAAAAATATCCTCGATGTGTAGGATAGCTACCGGCCGTAATCCGATATCGGTAATAACTATGTCCTCACCCTCTTTCATATTTGCTAATGAGCTCTTCGCGACATCCAACACAACTGGGATTGTCCAAACTTGTCCCTTACTTAGCCTCCTATCTTGGAGTACGGAAAGATAATCATCTCGATTTAGGAATCCCTCAAGGGGTGAAAAGAGGCCGCTCGCTATGTTTTCTATATCTTTCAAAATGCTAGAGTCTACCGCCAGTTTAGTAAGCTGAGAAACTGAATTGAGTGCTTTCTCTCTCTCTTTGTCCGAGAGGATTCGATTAACTAAAACCCCGCCATGAGGGGGAGGGAGTCCTTCTCTCACGTTATCATCTACTTAGGTAGATCTTTACCATCATATCTATTAGTGCCAAATGCTCGCGTCCAAAGCTCAATGTAAAAGCTATTCATGGACGAAAATCTTTGAGTGTCCACTCAAGCAGCTTTTCGCCCGAGGAGCGCGCGCAAGACCTAATCGTTTAGCTTGAGCCATACTATCTCTATTCCACATGAATTGTTTAATCCTAGTCGGACTGTGGTTCGAGAAACGGTAAATAAGCATAACGGCGTTATCGATACCTGTCTCCCGACTCTATCGGGTAGAAAGAGTAATATTCAATACTAGGAGTTGAAGATGAGATGAATCGCAATATCATATTCGCTCTAACAATAGTAATTCTCGGGGCGCTGGTCATCTTTGGTGGGCTTTTCCTTATTCCCCGGACAATTACATATAATCCTCAACCTGGATTGAGAGCCCAGACCCTCATAGACCTCGACGCAGGCTCCAACGATATTACCATCAGTGCGGAGGGTATTACAGCAGATAGTAATGGATTATTATACATAGGCGATAACCGAGGGAGAATTCTACGAATAGATCCAGATAACCCCCGCCTCGAAGTGGTAGGTATGGTTTCGGGTAGCAACGACTCGCCTCCTTCTCTCTTAGGATTAGCTTTTGATCGAGGCGGTAACCTCTTTGTGGCTACAGGATCTGAAGGTCAAGTTTGGAAGCTGGATGCCAACAGAATTAGCTCCTCTAATCCGGGAGATGCAACGCTCTATGCAACGGGATTAGGATTTGCTAATGGTATTGCATTTGACAGATTCGGGAGAATGCTTGTCACAGACAGTTTCGGTGGGAATGTATGGACCATAGACACGGCGACAAGAGAGAAGAAAATTTTTGCCAGTAATCTACCTTCCAGGAATGACGAGCTTCCGTTCGGGCCCAATGGAATCGCGATCGGGCCTGACGGCAACATCTATTTCGCTAATACTGGAAATGGTGTAATACATATGATTGAGACCGCAAAGGAAGATGGTCGGGTCCTTGCGGTCTTAATCTGGAGGAGCAATCCGGCTTTGATTGGGGCGGATGGTATTTCGTTTGATGGTGCGGGGAATCTTTGGGTAGCTACTAATCTAAAGAATGCTATCTATGCAATAACTCCAGATAGAGACATTATTCAGGTATCAGTCAACGATAACGTTGGTCCTCTTGAATTTCCTACGAGTTTGGTTTTCTCTGGTAATACTCTTTATGTAAGTAATACCGATATTGGACTTGGTGCGAATGAAAGCCGAGCCCCTGGCGTGGGTCCCTCGATAGCAAAACTTGAAGTAGGTGTCTCGGGGTTAAGGATACCGTCTTAGGTAAGGGCAATCTCTAGCAACACCAATATTGAGCTGTTATCGCCAGTCATCGTTATCGATACCAGAATGAGCAAAGCATTATGGTACTTCAAGCTCTTTAATTCAATTAAGGACACTCAAGAGGCTAATTTTGCCGCCCTTGAGTTGGAGAGCCTTTTTGGAAGGGTCAGTCGAGTACGGAATTTCGTGGATATTCTTGATAATACGATGTTCGGACTCTTCAAGAGCTTGAGGGTTCAAGACCTCCTAGCACATGAGCTCCCGTATGGGGAATGCCATGGGTTTATCGGAGAACAAAATCCGAGGGAAGTTCTTATACTCACGTTGATGAAGAGGTTAGCATATATTAGAGAAATCTTCATTGTATCTACGAGTTCCTTTCCTATTAATGTTGGTGTAGAAGGGAAGAATCGCCAGTCATTTCAATCTGGTAAACATCATTTGGTAAGGTATATCACCAACCAATATTTTCTCGAGAAATCTCAGTATATTTCAAAAATTAGTAGAGATGAAAATGAAGTAGATCGGAATGTGGAAACACTCTTCGGCTTTTTGGTAACGAAAAGTAATCGGATTCCCGCTAGCTCTTCTCTTGCGGTAGGCAAGCGGCTCGAGGATTACTTCGCGATTCGGGAGGAGCCGTCATTGTATCTGGCACATTATATCCATCCTTACAAAGGTAAATTCCACCCAAAGCTAGTCCGAGCTCTATTGAATTATGTAATTCCAAGTGATAAAGTTCTTGTCTTAGATAACTTCGCTGGTTCTGGCACTCTTCTGCTCGAAGCTTGTTGGCTTGGTCTGAACTCTGTCGGTACCGACATTAATCCCCTCTCAAAATTGACAAGTGTCGTAAAATGTGCTTCGCTAACCTTAGATCCTAAAATGCTCAAAAATGCAATCGAGAAGTATATCAAAACACTCGAGGACTCGAAACCTATTAGAGTAGATGGTCCTAATAGGTGGCAAACAAGACCTCACCATCGAAACGATATAGAGGATGAACTCAATGATCTTCCCAAAGCAATTACGGTAGCCCTCACGCCATCAATCATCGAAAGCATCATACGAGCTCGTGAGACTATACGTGACACCACTAACGATCAGTTTGCGGATTTCATCCTTATTGGTTTGGCAGGAACAATAAGCGATCTAGTGAGGAGAAAAGAGGGAGATTTTCTCGGGGTTCTTCGAGAGAGACTTATGCATCTCTATCTAAGAGTCTACCTCTTTGACAGAATAAATGATGTCCTAAAGATTAATCTCGGGAAATCAAAGACATATCAGATGGATTGCAGGAAAATGAAGGGGATCCGCACAGAAACTATCGATGCAATAATTAATTCTCCTCCATATAGTACCGCGCTGGACTATCTACGCAATGACTTGCCCCAATTGACGCTGCTGAGATTAGCAGATCTTGCCAAAATCGAGCCGAAAATGATTGGTAATCCTAACTTCAAAGTTTATCCCGATAACATTCTGCAAGAAATGACAGAAGGGAAGCCAGCTTACTCTCTTCTTCCAGAAGAAGGAAAGATGGTACTAAAGGAACTCGTGGAAGGGGGGAGGCGTAAGGAAGCTATTCGGTCGTACCGATTCTTCGTTGACATGCAAGCAGTTATTGGAGAAATGTATCGTGTTCTAAAGCCAGGATGCAAATGCGTGATGATAGTCGGGAACAATCATTTCAAGGTCGCAAGCGGTAATTACATTGAAATTAGAAATGATCAGGTTATCACAAGTCTAGCCAAGCGCACAGGGTTCAAAGAGGATATGGTAATTAGAAGAGATTTAGAAAAGAGCTTGACAGGTATGATTCGAAGGGAATCAGTAATAATCTTGCATAAGTAATGTAATTCACATTCATGCAGGTTTAAGCCTTACCAAGAGTACTAAACCTAGAAGAAGAGCAAAAATCAACAAGAACAGTTCAAGTGAATAACAAAGACAGAGTATCCATTACATCTCTGCCAGTTTGCTTCTGTCCTTGTCATAGAGTAGAGAATTTCTAGAGACGATAGAACGTCCTCGACGCTACCTGATTCTCCAATATTTATCACTGCTTCAAGGCTTTTCAATCGAGGTCAGGAAATCTTATCTTATCCTCACTTTTCGTGATTACAACCCGTCTAGGATAGGGTATCTCAATTCCTGCCTTGACTAGTTCTTCCTTTATGTTCGCCAACATCCTACTCTTTGTGACGAATAGGCCCCCTGCGACGCCAGTATCGAAAAAGACCTTCGCCTGCAGGTCAACGGAAGAATCTCCAAACTTGTCGACGACGACCTCGACTGGTGCGTAATAGCCCTGCCCCGGGACACCCTCCTTCACGGTAGCTGGATCCTTATCCAGCGTCTCGGTCATGATCTTGATAGCCTTTGCCACGTCTGACTCATAAGAGATGCTGACAGCAAGGAAGTATCTTCTTAGTCGATGGGCTGAATAATTTACAATCGATTCTCTGTTAAGACTTGAATTAGGAATGTTTATTGGTGTATTATCCGGACCCACGAGGGTTACAGACCTGAAACTAATCGACTTGACGAATCCGACAAGATTTTGTCCTTTAAGATGTATCCAATCTCCCACCTTAAACGGCCTATCTATCATGAGAGCAACACCACTAAAGAGATTCCCCAGGGTGTCTTGTGCAGCAA
>JACZWF010000214.1 GCA_022572285.1 Nitrososphaerota archaeon
GAGCTATTGGTTCGGCGGCAGTTCAACTCCTAAGACATTTTGACGCTAATGTTACTGCAGTGGCTGGTACGAAAAGTATAGAATTAGTGAAATCATTAGGAGCTGATAGAGTAATTGATTACATGAAAGAAGATTTTACAAAAGATGAACAAAAATATAACTTTGTTTTTGATACTGTTGGCAAAAGTTCATTTTTTAAATGCAAACAATTGTTACAATCAGGGAGGTTTGCTCCCTAACGCAACCTAAAGTCATCCCAGGAATAAAAAACATGGGCCTGGGTTATTTTTGCGATTTAATGGTTAACATGAGTGGCCGAGGAACTAGTTCCCTGCTATCCCGGTTGACAGGGTGATAAAAAAAGGTAAGCGGGGCTCTCCATGAATTATCTATACAGCGCGCGCGCTTATGTGCTGTTTCCACCCTGGGCCTAAATAATTTCTCGAATCCTCTATAATTGCAGCCCGATTCTCACCCCCTAATGTTTCGTGGATCAGTTGAGCTAGAAATACGGTCATGATGGGATTTTGTTGTAGCTCACCCTACACACATTGTCTTTAGAATTACGAAATGAAAGAGATTAGGGATGAGAGAGAGAATTCCTGTTTCTAAAATGGATCTTGGATTTCTAGGAACGATCAGATTAAGATTTTGGTATTGGTATTTGCGTAACAGGTACTATTGAGTAATCGAATATTTCTCACTCTTCACTTCGAATGTGAAACTTCATAAGATATGGCGGATCGTTCATCATGAGGCGGCGGTTATATTCTGGTGGTCTAGGAGTTATGTATGATTCGTCACTATTGTAACAAACAAGGTGTTTTTTATCTAGCTAACTATAGGGTGTTGGACATGCCATCAAAGAATGTACTATCCCCTCTGAGCGTAAGACCTACTAGACCATCCTCTAAGAGTGTAAGGCCATCCTCTAAGAGAAACTCCAGGAGTGTAAGATCTAGTAGACCGGATCAAGGTAATGGCGGCCCACCCAAACGCATCTGGGACCATAACGACATGAAGTTGTACAAGAATAGCGAACAGATTGGTGGTCTTGTGGAGACGGAGGAGAAAATGTACTCAGAGGTCAAATCACTTCTTACTGAACGTCTCGACGTCCTCGGCAGAATGAGGCACGAACTCAAGGAAGGCAATGCCCTTCTGCGCCGATAGATGCGATTCCTGGACTACTGGTAGTTCAAAACCTTAATCTAAAAAAATAAGGGGGGGCTTACTAGTAGCGCGCGCCCAAACCCTTTAGAGAAATGCCAGGTAATTGTGCAGAGTTGGTGCGCGCTGTATGACGATGAATTTCGAACATTGAGAATTCGATAACAATGAAAGCGACCTCTGGATTCTCTCTAGCTTTAGTCATCGAGAGAAGATGAAGACAAAGGTCGGATTAGCTTCACCTGGACCTAGCTCTGGACCTAGACCTCCTCCCATACCTTGGTCTCCAAAGAATTTCTGCACATCTCTTGCGATCTGTTCACTATCCGCCTTCCCGATCAGGGCCCATTCACGAGGACTCTTCGCGCGCGCGCGGTCCAGATCATTTGTAATCCCGATACTCCACTTTTCGTAGTTACCATTAACTATCCCCTCGATCTTGTCGATGAGCTCCGCCTTGCTCATCTTCATGAAAGAGTCCAGTTTCGCACGTAACTCGGGATAAGACCCATCATACTTGACGAGCATGATCGCCCTTGCGTCATTCCGGAGGTTGGGTGGCACTACCAAGAGTGCCTGTTTCTCGTTCTCCGATTCGATCATTGCATAAGCAACGTGAACACCGGCCTCGCATCCCCACTCGAAAGTAAGCAGATAACCAGCGGCAAACGTAGTCTGCGCTGCCTGGAGGCACTGCTTCTCACTATGTGGAGACTCAATTAAGTACCTGTCCATTTCTGGCCCTCAAAGACGTGCTTGGGCAAATTTATCCATTGCTAACGGCAGTTCACCTAAAGCAGTTCCAACGGGAGTTACCTCACTGTGCCAAGGATCGGGAGAAGGATATTTCTGACCTTTCTCACTTAGCTTCGATACTAAAGAGATCTTCGAGCTGAACTAGACGGCCCTCAAGCTGCTTACTAGAGAGTTGAAGAACCCGACGCTGCATATACCCGGATATATTTCATAAATAATTATCTTTTCTTTTTAGATGAGTGGAGAAAACAATAGCCATCCTCCTAAGCGCGCGTGTTGAGGAGAGTAGCTAATGAAAGGATCGCGGATGGGTTTCATTAACTTCTTCGTCAGACTGATTAAGCTTCTGGTACGGAGTTCAGGAAAACGACTGGCGAGGAGGTGAACCGGGTGGTTTGGTTAGTTTGGATAGACTTCAAAAAGAATATATTTTAAGTAAGGTTGACGATGATAGCATGTCTGAAGACAACAAGGCACTTGTTCGGAAGATTTACGACAGGATCTGGTATAAGGGCGACATGTCAGCTGTAGACGAGCTATTCGATGCAGGGTATATTGACCATATAATACCGCCTGGGACCGCACCAGGCCTAGAGGGCTTCAAAGCAGTCATTATGCAAATACGAACAGCATTTCCCGATATGACCTACAAGCTG
>JACZWF010000215.1 GCA_022572285.1 Nitrososphaerota archaeon
ATCAGATTTTTTTAAGTAGGTCGAAACCTCACGTACTCGGGATGGTTTCGACAATAATTTGTAGGGCACCATGGCCTTTAGTGGTTCTGCCAGTCAAAAAAAATGGCAGAACCATTCCCAAGCAAGCTCGGGAGGGTACTGCCCTACAACCTAATCAAGCCTCGAAAATTGTGCCCGATAATGATACTATATCGCGAGACACCTGTTACAAGGAGTAGATGTTTGGACAAACACTTGGAAAGTTACAAAGCCAGAAGGACTATCTATATAGTATGCTCACTCTTTGTGGCTCTAACTCCTGCAGCATTTTTCACAGGGCCACGATCTCCTTATGCAATCCCCTGGGGATTCCTGTCAATGGCTATGATCCTCTGTTTTGCCTCCGCCATCGCTTATATAATCCAGTACTGGAAAATTGAGAGACTTCGGACACTCATACCCCTTAGCACGTGGCTGTTAGCCTGTTTCTTGGCGGTTCTTGTTATTGCTATAGCCAGATTCATAAACAGTGGAGCGTAGGTTCGAGTCCTACTGGAGGTCCCCTCCAAAACGTCATCCTGAGCGGAGTCGAAGGATGACAACTCTACTCTATAAATAGTCAGGACCACTCCCCGATTTCATCGGAGAGCGTATTGACCTACACATGAATTTCTTAACAGAATAGTAGGGGCTGAATATATTCAGCCCTTATATGGCGGGGTGGCACACGCCACGGGACTTTGCCTTTTAGGTGGGTTCCAGTCAGATTGAATTGACGAAGGGGCAGATGAGGACACGCCATCCTGAGCCTGTCGAAGGGTGACTACTTACATAAAATTAGTCAGGACCACAAGGTACTCCACCTACACTGACAGACAAGAAGGTAACTTTCTTATTGACAGCCTCTTATAAATCACTATATTCCCTTTGAAACATGATTGTGCCCAAAATGTGTCAAGTTGAGGAGGCCTCATTATGGCTCGCATCTACAAACGAACTAACGTATGGTATATCGACATTCGCGTTAAGGGACAACGCGTCCGACGACGTATCGGGAGCTCTAAGAGAATAGCCGAACTGGCCCTCAAAGACGCCGAAGTGAAGATCGCCCGAGACGAGTTTGGATTCACCCACAATGACATTGCCGTAGAGAAATTGCTGGAAAAGTATCTCGAATACTCCCGGATAAACCACGCTCCCGGTACTACCGTACGTTACTCCTCAGTGATTGAGAACTTGAGGGAGTTCCTGAAGCAGAAGTATCCGAGGGTCACGCATCTTTCTCAGCTAACGCCGGAGATCATCGAGCGGTACAAGATGCACCGTCGGGATGCCATGGTTAACCCTAATGGTCGCAGGATTGAATCAGATGAGGATATCACAGAACATACCCGTAAGGGTGTCCGTAGCCGGACGGTCAACTTCGAACTGAAGGTATTGACCAACATTTTCAATGTGGCCATCAACTGGGGTTACATCAAAGAGAACCCAACCAAGAAAGTCAAGCGGCTGAAGGTCACGGATGGTAGTCCTGTGCGGTTCCTGACTGAGAAGGAGTGCCAGAAGCTGTTGGTCGCCTGTCCTGACGACCTCTATCTCATTTACTTCACCTTCCTAAACACCGGGATGCGAAAGTCAGAGTTGGAGAATCTGGAGTGGAGCGACATCGACTTTAAGCGGAGGAAGATCAGTATTCAGAGGAAGGAATTCTGGCAGCCGAAGTCGAAAGACCGGGAGATTCCTTTGAACAACCAGTTGTATAAACTGATGAAACAACATCGAGAAAGCAACCGACGGGGGTTGAACAGCAGTTTCGTCTTTCCTCACCGAGACGGCGGGAAGATTAAGATCAAACTACGGGACAAGTTGATTGAGATTACCCATCGAGTTGGTATTGAGAATGTAAGCAAGATACACACCCTGCGCCACACCTTCGCCAGCCACCTGGTAATGAGCGGAGTGGATCTTCCTACCGTAATGAAGCTAATGGGTCACTCTGATATCCAAACCACTATGATATACGCCCACTTGGCACCAGACCATTTGGCTGATGCTGTGAATAAGCTGTCGTTTTAGAAGCGGGAGACCACCCCCCGGGGAAGAAAATTCGAACTAAATCAGTAATATGGAACCTTGCCTTCTCACAATTCAAAATATTCAACTGCCAAGATTTCTGATATACTATGTCTTATTGGTTGACACAGTTAATAGGATTTCCAATAACTGAATAATTGATTTGCAGTTCGAATCCCATTCTCCCCGCTTTATAAATAGTTTGACTTTTTCTGTCGATCTTATATTAGTTTTGCTAAAGAGACTTGAAATGTGATTAGTAGGTACCAATGAAAAAGATTGTCAAGTTATTGAGAAAGCGATATTATGGAAAACTCTTTTAAAATACTTCAATGGATGCCTTTGGTGGCAGCGGCAATTGGTGCTTTCTTCGGTGGTCTTGCAGCTTTTTTCGTAAGCCAAGCCAATGAGAGGGTTAAGAGACATCGTAAACGTTGGTTGGAACATAGAAATGCATTTGTACTATTGGATTACTTGCTCAATGAGATAACAGATATAATAGGTTCAAA
>JACZWF010000039.1 GCA_022572285.1 Nitrososphaerota archaeon
TTGTACTTCTTCTGGAGATCAAGGTCATCTGTTTCGTTTTTCTTCTTGTAGTTAATTCGCTTTTGAATGATTAATTCAAGACTTCGTGGAATTATCCCCGTCCTCCTCTCACAGACATTATAGTCAACGTCTGGAACACGTATGCTAGAATCTTTACAGCATTTACATAGAACTGTCTCTGCGCTGATGTTAAACTTCTTCATGATGAATGGATAAAGTGAAGTGAAATCAATTTCTCCTACTTGTTCATGGATTCCTATCTTCGGTTCAAAAATGAATCCTCCTCTGTCTCCAATTAGAAGGGTCCTACCAGTTTTTGGAATTTCTGCCCTAGTTGGTTTCCAAGGAATTAGTAGGTTGTCATTATGTGCGATATAAAATTGCATACTACTCAGACATTTTCCTATAGATGCTCGGCTCCCTTTGTGCAAGGGTATTCTACACAATCTTGAGACCTCGAACAGACCCTCGAGTCCGCATTCCTCAAAAACAAAGTGATTCTTCGTGTCGAGATTAATTCGCCCATAGAGACGATGTGAAGTTGGGGTGTGAAGAATTCTTCCGTATGCAAAATAAGAACTCCCCCTCTTCTCCAACCTTTGAAGTGCGACCTGGTCTCTACCCAGTATAAGCTTGTCAAGAATTCCATTCACATATGCTCGCTCAGCAAGGTAATGTGTCGTGAAATCATCTCCGTCTTCGAAGAATAATATGTCCGGATCAATTCCTCTTATTGCTTCAACTAGGCTTAGAATCTTTTCTTTTTCTGAGCCGTCCTGTATCTCAAGTGTTTTTTCGTCACTAAAGATAGTTATCGCCTTTATCTGATCCGAAAATTTTGGAATTATATCGACGGCATCAACGTCTACCCTTAGTGTTGCTTTCTTCAAGAACGGTATTTCGTAATCTTCTGATTCAACAGAGTCCATTAAGGTCCATTTAATTTCATCTCCACTCTCCTTTGCCCGAACATGTGCCAAGGGAAAGAGGTCTTTTTCGATAAAATATGCTTGCTCTGGTAGAAGATCGGCATTGTAGATCCGAAAGTAACCATAGGGAGCAGACTTTTCTATAACTTTAGCTAATCTTTCAGAATCGTTTCCTCTCCTTAAGAGTAGCTTCAAAGTTTCTGTCTCATGGTAATCAAAAACATTTTCTCTTTTTCTTATAAAATGTGATGAGTGGAGATAATTCTGTATACATCTCTCTTTCGAGAGGTTCTCTAGATCTTTTTTCCGCTCCGCTGTTACGTAGATAGCATTGTTCCAATTATCAGACAGTCTAACTGTTTGAAAATTGGTAGTCTTTAGCCAAATCACCATTTCATCTGCATGACCAGGGTAAGCATCGAGGATCCAACCTTCGATTTCAGATAAAATCATATAAGATAAATACCGTTAATTACGGTATATTAGTTCAGCTGTTACTCTCGCGTTCTATCGATCCATCTCATGACTACAATGTCGACTGTCCAACGGTTAAGTTCATCAATCTCTTCATCTCTTCTGCTCCGTCGATTGCTTGGCCTTGATAATGGTTATTGAACATGACATAGGTTGACTCGGTCATTTCACTGATCTTCTCTATTCGTGGCGCCCATTCTTGGAGCTCTTTAGGCGTATAAGAGTAATCATATCTTTCATGAGCTTCGATGTGATTCCACCACTTTGCTGCGTTCCTCCCATGAAATCTGCAATACCCAATCGAGGAGGTGGCAATAGTTGAAGGAATCGGCAGACCTCTGATTTTTGGTGTGTCTACATTAACATAACAAATTCCTTGTGCTCGGAGAAATGTGTACACATTTTCTTTTTGCCAGTCTCTCCGTCTGAACTCTACTGCAACTGGGCAGTCCAAATTATTTGCCATTGTCGAAACATACTCGATATTCTCTTTGGTATTCTTGAAGGAGTATGGGAACTGCGCTAGATAGCACCCTAGCATCCCTTTCTTCACTAATGGGGAAGTAGCCGTTCTGAACTCTTCGAGGGTCTCAGTGAACTTGTCTCGGTTATGTGTAAACGTATTAGGGACTTTCACGGTGAATTTGAATGAGTTAGGCACCTTTAGAGATATAGAGGAAAAAACTTTCGGCGAGGGGATTTTGTAATAAGTGGCATTTATCTCTACACAATTGAAAAAGTTGGCATAGTGAGAAAGGAAATCTCTGGAGGCTAAATGGCTTGGATAGAATTTGCTCCTCCAATCATTGTAGCTATATCCAGCCGTCCCGATTCTGAGCTTCGACATTCGACAGTGCTAACTAATGATTAGGTTAATCCTTTTTCATGTCTGACCTTTCTTCCTCCGACCTCCTCCCTCAGGAGATTCACTTCAAATTCTAGCCATTTTATTTTGGTCTGCTGAATTAGTAAAATCGTGAGAAAAACTGATTCAACTAGATATGTCTTACCTGACGACTCAATTGCACCAACAAATCGCCAACATTCTTCAAACATTTTTCGCGCTATCTCTCGATCTTCACCACGTAACGCATTCAGAAATGGTTTCCAGCTTTCTAATTCTTCTCGTAGAAGATGAATAGTTGGAATAGAGTTGATCTCAGGCATCTATTTCTAGCCGCGCCTTTTCAATTTCTCTAGCTATGTTTTCTAATCTCTTAGCATGATCAAAGGCAATTGCCATAAGCATTCCTTCAAACCTAATCGGTCTGACGGCGTTTGATGACGCAGAGCAATAATTCCTCGCCTCATTAAATAACTCTTCAAGACTTTTTCGTGAGCTTTTTCCTAAGCCTCTCTTGAAATTAGTCCAACTCGCGATCTCTGACTCTAAGGCTATCCTAAATGAAGGGATTGTCCTACCCATGTACGACAGCCTCGAGGGGTAGGAGTGTCGATTGATTGTAGGTCTGAAAACTTATCGGTTGTATCACCTCTGTTCTCTTTTTTGATGGGTGTCTGGATAACACTGAACGAATGCAGTATTTTTCTTCTTGAAAATGAACTCTGATGTTACAGTAATTTCTAAATAGAAATTCATGATATTCATTACAAGTTGATGTTATGATTATTGGTATTTGTCTCATCTTGCTTACTCGAATTATCCCTTCCCCAAGTTCACGTATCATTCTAGAAGACTCCTCCTCCTCAAAATCTTCTGTAAATAAACTGAAAATACTTGATATTACTAGAACTTCAGGTTGATGGTCC
This sequence comes from Nitrososphaerota archaeon, assembly GCA_022572285.1. Lineage (GTDB taxonomy): Archaea > Thermoproteota > Nitrososphaeria > Nitrososphaerales > UBA57 > B1T1B5. The sequence continues at coordinate 3,174 of JACZWF010000039.1, forward strand.
TCAAAGACTTCATCTATTGTATGTCGAATTAGCTGGAGAAGTTCATATGGAGTGAAAGCGCGTGAAATAGTAATGTTCTCTAGTGCCTTCTGATAATCAATCCCATATTCACGAGCTATTGAGGTGAAGAGATAGACATCAAAGGAATTACCGCCATCTATGAATAGTGCGCTACTCGACAATCCACCAAGGCTTTCCGGGAGCTGAACTGACACACTATACCTCTCAGCAAGGAGGTGTGGAATAGTCGTCCCGGTAATCAAGGCGACAGAGTCTGATCTTAAACCGCCGATTAAGTTGTCAATAAATGTTATTTTCGAAAATAGGCCGCGTGTGGAGGAAGCTCTGATGAATTTTGCGTTGTATAGTTGCTTTATAGCTTGCAGATTTATCTGAGGATTTTTCCAAGATGCTATTTTCGATGAGCTATTAGCGGTTCGGACTGATAGAGATTCTGATAAAGAAAGTTGGCAGCCAGGGCAAGCTTGCCTAGACAAAGTCTCCGTCTTATATTGATTAATCGGCTTTTCTTTCTCAATTAGTAATACTTGGAGACAATTGTTACAATAGTATACATGATACGAGCGGGTATATCCGGATTCGCGAAAAGCCTGCTGACTATGCACATCTACAGTTTATTACGGTAGCATTTAAACGCTCTCTGAACTGATTTATCCTACACCTCCCAGTAGTTATTCATCGTGGGGGACCTCAAGATTGGAACTTCGGGGTGGGTCTACGACTTTTGGATGGGAGAGTTCTATCCCACCTTTTCAAAACCGAATGATTATCTCAAGATATATTCCAAAATGTTCCACCTCGTCGAGATTGATAGCTCTTTTTACCGATTTCCTAGTAGGAAATCTACTAGATTGTGGGCACACGAGACTCCCGATAATTTTACTTTTACAGCCAAAATTCCGCGGAGGATCACAAACGAGAAGAGACTAACTGACTACAAGCGTGACCTTGAATATCTCTATGAAGTCTTCCAGCCGCTTCAGAAGAAATTGGCAGCTTTTCTAATCCAGCTTCCCCCATCATTTACTTGTACAGAGGGAATGGAGAAACTGAGTTTGTTTCTTCATGACCTCGATTACAGCTATAGATATGCAATCGAATTTAGGCATGACTCTTGGTTTAGAAGTGAAACTTATGATCTACTTAACGCCAATCACGTATCGCTCGCCTGGAGTGAAGTTACTTCCGTAACAAACCCAGGAATTCTAACCTCCGACTTCATTTATCTTCGGTTTATTGGTGAACGAGATCTCCCAGACTCTTACTTAGGTAAGATTAGGCGTGATCTCTAAGACAAAAAGCAACTGTGGGCACCTAGACTCATGGAGCACCTTCAAGACGTGAAATCAGCGTACGTCTTCTTCAATAATCGATTTGAGAGGTTTGCCCCCGGGTCTGCTAACTCATTCCGTAACATACTCGGAATTGACTCAATAGATTTCAAAACCCTCAATCTCGGTACGCAGCAGACACTTTTTGATTTTTGAGGATCAGGTTACAATTTCATGGATGTATATTCATCTTTTAACCAGAGGTATCGCCTGACGTTCTCTCGAATATAATCACGGTCCTTATCGAGTAGCTTCCTTACCGCACGTGCAGGAGATCCTAATAGTAACATGCCACTCGGGAACTTCTTGTCCGGCGTAATCAGACTCCCGGCTCCAACAATAGAAGAATCGCCAACCTCTGCCCTGTTGAGAACTATAGAACCCATTCCTATGACACAGTTAGAGCCTATTTTCGACGAATGGATTATGACATTATGACCAACAGTGGTCGATGTTCCGATCTCTGCTGATTCGTTTTCGTCTACGTGAATTACGCTATTGTCTTGAACATTTGAATTCTCCCCAATTCTAATTCCACCTTCATCTCCACGCAATACAGCATTAAACCAGATGCTTGCGTTGTTTCCTACAACAACGTCGCCGATCAGGGCTGCAGTTGGGGCAACGAACACATTGTTCCCAATTTGCGGGCGTTTTTGGTTGTAGTTAATAAGCAGTTTTTTCACCGATTCTTTGCTACCTGTGGCCTATACGATGTTAATTTACTCCTTTAACTTGACTTCGTGACCCCCAAACTCATTCCTCGTGGCAGCTACTACCTTTCCTGCAAATGATTCCTCCATTCTGGTATGGATTCTCAAAGAATATGCAAGTGCAATTAATGAGAATGGAGAGTCGCTCTCCCAAGCTTGGTCAATTGCCCATTTTCCTGTGGTACCCCCACCCACATGATCAGTAATCTTCTCCAACCCAGGGTCTTTCTCAATGGCGCTACCGGCAAGCTTGAGTAGCCATGACCTTATGACGCTTCCGTTGTCCCAGACTCTGGCAATGGCCGCCAAGTCCAATTTAAACTCAGATCTTTGGAGTGATTCGAATCCTTCGCCGTAGGCTTGCAGCATAGCATATTCGATTCCGTTGTGAGTTATCTTCACATAATGTCCAGATCCGCTCCGGCCTACATGGAGGTAACCTCCCTTTTTCGACACTGCATCAAAAATAGGTTCTGCAATTTCAAAAGCTTCCTCTTCGCCTCCGATAGTAAGACATGCTCCATGCCTTGCCCCCTCAAGACCACCGCTAGTACCAACATCCAATAGGAAAATTCCCTCTTTTCTCAGGTCCTCATTGCGACGTATTGAATCTTTATAAAATGTATTGCCTCCCTCAATAACGATATCTCCTTTCGAAAGATTTGGCGTTAATTTGGAGATAATATCATCGACAGGTTTCCCGGCTGAGACCATAATCCAAACTACCCTAGGTTGGGAGAGCTTTCCGCAAAGTTCGGCTATGCTTTCCGCTCCCTCGGCTCCCTGACTAACTACCTTATCCATACGGTCCTTACTCCGATTCCAGACTACAACTTCTAGTTTCTTTTCGAGTAGATTCAAGACGATGTTAGACCCCATTCTTCCCAACCCTATGAAACCCACTTTCATGAGCTTTGTCTTCCCACAATGAGTTATTAAAATTTACAGTACGACGTCAATTGAACATCGATTCTTCCGCCAAGCATATTTTGTATCCCTTCATAGTAGAAAGTCGAAAAGCTTACGCGCGACTAATTGTAAATCTGCCAGAGGTATTTCGACTGCCTGCAGGGGGTAAGTTGCGCCGATATTATTCATGATAATCGAAGGAAATGACTTGTATGCATCTTCACTGAGCGGAGGGAAATTTCACTTGGTCATCTTCTAGACATTGTTAATCGGCCTGAGTGGGAGCGTTAGTCTGCCAGAAATCAGGCCTAAATGGCCACCTACTTATACCAATCATCGGCAGGCTCTGTAAGCCATTCCTCAGTGAAATCCTTCAGCCATTTCGAGTTGACCCCTCTCCAGCTGGAGTAGGCGATCGATCTATCGACCATGCTCTCCCCCCAGAAGTCCATTACAACCCCCATTGAGTCGAATATCGTTCGGAATGCGTCGTTGAAGTTTCTTATCTTTGGGAACCGTATAGTCCTAACCCACATCCTCTGGGCACCCCGCATCTTGGAAATGAGTTCAGCTTCTTCTCGTTTCCATATACTGATTTCCAGGTTTACTCTTTTGGGTGGTGAGACCGCCTGAAAACCGTCGATCCGTCCTAACGCCTCTCTTGCTCCCTCTCGCAGGAGCCGTCGCATCGCGTCAAGTGAATAGCTTACGGCACTTGCTCTGCCCTGCGACATCTTGACAGAGAGTGATTGGACTTGCGGCATGAAATCAGAGGCCTCGCGAATTGCTATGTTGTCACCGGTGAGCATGATTACTGGTATATTCTTTATTCCTGCGAGCCACTGGTAAAGCCTCAACTCTCCTACGTCTTCTCCATTGATCCTAACCCTCAAGTGAGGATACAATGTATGGCTTAGGAAACCATCAACAGTTGCTGCCTTTGAGTGATGACCACAGAGAACAACCGCGTCACAATTTGTCAGGTCAAAGTAATTGATAAGCTCAATTTTACTATTAAGCTTAGCATGTTCAAGGTTCTGTCCTGTGAAGTGAGCATCTATTACCCTAATGTTGATGCCCTCAGAGCCTTCCCATAATCCTGCCGCTATTGCGTTTACATCTGCTGCCATCATATTCACTGATGACTCCCAATAACCAGCGGTGTGAGGAAAACAGTCTCCTGGAGTATCCACCCCAGTGATTCCTTCCATGTCAGCAATTATCGCTATGCGTCCGTTTTTCATCGAGCTAGCCCCATATCAAATCAACGTCGCCGCTCTCTAAAGGGTTCCCAACCGTGAGGGCGGCCCAGGCGCGCCGTCTTTTTCCATCCTTGGCACCACACTCAGTACACCTTGTCCGCCGTTTTAACCAATACAGGAGACCTGCCGACCAGAAGACAAGTCCTACAAACGCGTATCCGATCATTATTAGTCCCGTAAGGAAGAGCAATCCAACTAGGCCGGGATGGTATCTCGTTTGATAATCCATCCCACAGTTATCACATCTTCTTATTTCAGGCTTTTTCACGGTCCGTTTCGTCTCTTGCTAATCTGGCGATGTATGTGGGTGCTAGGTCAATAGGGATTCTTTGTAGATTTAAGATGGCGTCGTAGTTACCTTCTGCGTCCCAGTCCAGATTATAGAACCTATCTAAGTATTGCCTCGTTGCCTTGTCCCTTGTTTTGATTATCTTCTCAGCTTCCGATTTGCTGATGTACCGATCTAGCATCAATTTATCGACTCTATAGACAAGCGGAGCAATAATTTTTACGCGCAAGACCTTTGGGTGATCTCTTAATAATGCCTGTCCACCTCTCCCAACAATCACGATTTTCCCTTTTTTGGCAAGCTCCTTAATTATAGTCCCTTCGAGACTAATTTGTGCTTCTTCTGCCGCGGAGATCAACGCTTTATTTGCAAAAATTGAGCCGATTATACCGCGAGATTTGTATTCGTCTTCGGAAAAATCGAAGGATTCCGCATCGTAGACGTTTATGCCCATTCTTCTAGCCTCTTCAAGAAGAACCGTCTTGTCGAAGTATTGAAAATTTAATAGCTTGGCAACTCGTCTCGCAATAAATTCACCGTTAGTCCCTACCTGCCTTGAAATGGTGACGACATCTTTCATGTGGCAAAACTTCCACCCTGACGTTCTATATTAGAGTGAAGGAAATCCCAGTCAAGACAATTCGCACTGCCAAGTGACCAACTCAATCTATTTGCAATCAATGAATTTTTTCTTTTTGGGAAGACCCTAAGCCTCATATACATAGTATTGTTATGCGAAGCGCCATGGGTAAAGATGAAAGGTTTGTTGACTTTAATGCCGACCTAGACAAGTTGGCATCCTCTATTGCAGATTATGCCAGGAAAGATGGTTTCACTGTGAAGGAGAATAGCGATCCTACACCCCCTCGATCCTGGTTTCAAATTCAAATGACGAAAAAGGGATTGTTTCGTATTGCTACCGGGACCAGGAGGAGTCTTGATTGTATAATAAAGGGACATCCCGAAGATTTTGAGATCGCGATGGGAACTGGAGAATGGGGTAAGAACATTCTCTCTCACACAATTCTAGGAGTCATCACTCTGGGAGGCTCATTGTTAGTTATGGGCCTTGCAGTTGGTATCGGAACCGCAACATACAAGAGAGCTGAAAGTACGCTATGGAAGCAAATTAGAGCAAGGGTACAGGAACTTAAGAACACACATAAACCGGAAGGCCATTCTGGAGTTAAGAAGATCGATATCGTATCGGCCAAAACAAATCGTTTCTGTACTAGCTGTGGTGAAGAGCTACCTTCTACCGCCAAATTCTGTGATTTATGTGGCACGAAACAAAAGCGGTGATGTCCTCCCCTTCGTACACGAAACGCCATTCAGAGAAAGGTCTACCTTAGGAGTCGCATCTTCCGCCTCGCTTTATTGATCTCAAGTTGAGGAAGAGATATAGCGAAAGCGCGCGCGGGAAATTCTTACTTTTCCCTAATGAAATTTTTCGAGGAAAGACATAGATGGAGCTCAAATCCGGAAGAAAGCTGATTATCTTATCGATTTAAGCAATGCTACTCTTAAAGGTGATGTAAGCTCACATCGTTCAAACATGTCGAGTTACAACATACTAAATCCTGCCGATATGGTCTGCAGCTGTCTACATTCCCGAAGTGTGCACGATCGATCTCAGTTCTATCCGACTGAAGGATTTGGGGAATGCTTGGAGGCCGACTGCGCTTGCACTAGATTTCTCTGGGTTTGAGATTGCGTGCGTAGTCAAATAGCCTTTATAACCATCTGCTGGGCTTCGGCCTTTTCTAGAAATGCATGACGAGAGGACGATACCGGAAAAGTATGAACTGCAAATGGTACGCTGTTCCCAATGCACTCCGGATCAATTGTGCACTTCCCATCACTACATCCCATCCGCAGGCGCAGATTTGCTCAAATTCTGGAGTCAATTATCTGAATCCAAGTGTTATCTGCGATTTGCTTTAGGTGAAACTTAAGATCTTTAGAGAGTTTGTTAGGCCTCAAGAGCATGACCCCCAGATTTCAAAGAATCGGCAAGGTGGAGTAATGTGCGAGGATATCGAAAATATTTTGAAGTAACAAGGAAATATGCCTATCTCAACAATGCATCTACGGGCCCCCTGTCCAACCTGGTTCGCGATGCTATGAGAAAATTCAATGATAACCGGATTTTACGAGGCGATTTGGATTGGCGGGGTTGGGGGGACACAGTAGAAGAAACTAGAAAGTTAGCTGCACAATTGATTCGGAGTAAGAAAAAGTGCATAGCTTTCCTA
>JACZWF010000216.1 GCA_022572285.1 Nitrososphaerota archaeon
TACTTACGTGCGTAATTACATGGGCGTCGGCATGATCTGGAGTAGAGAGTGGTTGAGAAAGTGTCGATTCGAACGGCCGACGGAGCGCAGACCCCGGCCTAACTGAGAATTAGCCTGCAGCAACATTTCCCAGAGCTGAAATTCTTACAACAAGTCATCAGATAATCCCAAACACTGGTACCTACCGTTTCTGGCCTCGTTTAATGCATTGTGCTAATCTTTGCCTATAATCGGCATGATAAAGTTTTGCTGACTTAGGACGCGAGGTAGCCATGACCACCGGGCGTACAAATTTTTCTAAAGCGGATATTGGCGGTGAGATATTATCGATTCTCACCAGCGGTTTATATCGTGACAAATTGGACGCCTTCCGAGAATATATTCAAAATTCAATGGATGCTGGAAGCACCAAAATCGGCCTGTCTGTTAACCCTGATGTAGTTTCTATAGCTGATGATGGCAAAGGTATGAACGCCCGACAGGCACGACAGGCCATAAGACTTGGGATCTCTGAGAAAAACCCTATAAATAATGTAGGATTTCGAGGGATAGGTATATATAGCGGCTTTAATCTATGCGATAGGCTTGAGGTGTTTACCCGGTCAAAAGAGGATACAGGTCATCGTATACTTTTCGATTTCAACACGATTCGTAGAGAGTTGCTTTCTGAGCAGGAAAGGCGCAAACGAGGTCAGCTTCCGCAACTTTACTTGGAAGCGCTACTTGAAGAAACCGTCTTCGTTGAACCACTGGGGAAAGACGAGAACCTGGCCCTTGGAACCGTTGTAGTAATGAGCGGCCTCTTGCCCGAAGCCTATAGAAGGATCAATGAGTGGGCAGATGTTGTCGAATATCTTCAAAACGTGGTACCCCTTCCATTCGATCCCGAGTTTCGTTATGCGGAAGAGATTGAGAAAAGGTTCGCTGAAGAAGACTTTCAAACGATTCCCGTTGTCCTGCAGATTGGCAACAGACAAGAGGAGGTGTATCGCCCATACACAAATTCGTTATTCGCGCACGGTGGACACTACCCTCCGGAGTTTTTCGAAATCAGTCATGCCAATCGGTACTACGGTTTCGCCTGGGTCTGCATTAACGATGCAAATGCAACTCTGAAAGATACCAAGGTCCGCGGACTCCTTATAAAAAAGAAGGGATTCTCGATAGGGGATCGGCGATTCGTTGAGCCTTTCTTTGGACGAACTGTGTTTAGCCGCCGATCAACAGGGGAGATCATAATTGATCACGACGATCTGATACCCAATGCGGCGAGGAGTGATTTCGAATCGAATTCCACGCGACAGATTTTCTTGCGGGAAGCTTTGCCAAGAGTCATCAAAAAAATTGATGCCTGGGGTAACAATATTCAACAAAACGCCCGAGCTCAGGAAGTGCTCGCCGAGACGATTAAAAGTCTTAATGCCGTTGACCAAGAGCTGATCACCATTCAGAGAGATAGGGATGCCTTATTGAGACTCAACCCGCGGCTCTCGGTTATTGAGAGCACCATAAAGCCGCACAGAAGGCGCCTAATGAATTTGGATAGTGACGGCCTCAGTAGGGCCATAGACTCGTTGAATGGTGCCAAGAACTTTGTTCGCGAGGCACTTGTCGTGGATCGGAGGCAGCGCCTAAAGCTGGAAAAGGAGATCGTCGATACTGTTCAGCGCCAAGTCTTGGCAGAGGAAGAACAAAAAGAAGATTTTTCTGGCCCAGACGACTTGATCAGCCTGCTGGACGCATACGATTTGATTGATCGTCCAGAACTGCGGCGTCTATTCCAGTATCTTGATGAAAATATCATCAGGGAGCACTTAGATCAGGATGAATATCTTCGAACTATTCGCGAAATTCGCGACTTCTTGGAGGAGGGTCCTTGATAGGAGGTCCAGCAACAAGGAATCCATTCGACAATCCGAGAAAGCGAGCCGTAAGAAATCTATGGAACACTCCCTTTCTCGAACACCTACATTCGGTGACAGGTCTCAAATACCGATATATGGGGTTACCTGGAACGGATCTACTGGATATTAAGCTATGGCGACACATGATAAGAGAAGTAGTGGCCTTCGAGGTCCCGGCGCCACCCTCTCCAATCGATCCAGACGGACGTAGACTGATAACTGAAATGCGGAGAAATCTTGGTATAATCGGAATTCCGAATCGAACATACTTTGGTCCGATTGAGGAGGTGATTCTATTAAGAAAGGATTTCGACGGAATTGACTACAGACAGGAAAGCGTCATTACGCTCTACAATTTGGACTTCACCAATGAATTGTCGAGCATGGTTGAAACAAGTAAAAGAGGCATGCGACTCTTGCGATTTGATGCCATTCGACAGATCCTAAGAGACCAGGTCGAATGCTACAATGAGATTGGGTATCCAACTATATTTGTTCTCATGCTTACAGTAAGAGACCAGATGTCTTCGGCGAGACTTAAAGAGTTGTTGGGCGGCAATCTCTTTTCAGATTCTTCGGAATACCGCGATAGCTGCGGGGGGTTAGATTCTATTCCATCTGCGGGAATTGTT
>JACZWF010000040.1 GCA_022572285.1 Nitrososphaerota archaeon
ATTGAAGTCCTTGGTAATACTCTAAATGACAAGTACGGGGCTGTGCAGCAAAAACTTCTTGTCCCAGAGATAATCAAATCAATTCGGGAATTTCTCATTGAGCAGAACCTGGAACCGGAAGCAACTTTTAGTACCAGGACAACCCAGCTCATCGCCACGGTCACTCCGCTAACTGAGAAACTACCTCAGAATAGTACTCTGAAGAAAATCTTTGAAAGCCTATCAATCGTTGTTGAGCAGAATCCCGACGAAGATAACGATGGAGAAAAAGAGGGAGAGTATTCATGGGAGACCGTTGTTGACGAAATACTCTCCATAGAAAGTAGCTCACCCAGGGTGTTTGTTCTAAATCTTCCTGAGGCTGAAGATGCAAGATTCCAGACTGCTTGGATAATTAACAGGATATTCATGCGAAGAAAGCGGAGCTTTACATTAACACCTAGAATCCTATTCATAATTGATGAAGCTCAAGAGTTCATGCCTAGAGAGACTCGACGGGATGACGGTACCGAACAATCGAGCAGGGCGGTCGAAAGACTGTTGAGACATGGTAGAAAATATCATTTACATGGATGGATAAGCACTCAGAGAATTGCACATCTGAATACAAACGCTCTGCAGCAACTGCACAGCTACTTTGTTTCTACGATGCCACGTCCGTACGATCGACAGCTAATCTCAGATACATTCGCTATCGATGATGCCTTCGTTGATAGGACTTTGGCATTTCAAAATGGAGATTGGTTACTTACTAGTTTCAAGGCAACGGCAACGCAGAATATTCCGGTATTCTTTCACGCTGATAATAATGAAGAGGTTCTCAGGCAGTACTTGGCAAAATAGGTCGAAACCGATTAGGTGTTACTAATGGAGTCGATTAGAGATGAGAGATTGGCAATCTAAAGTCTCTCAAGCGGCAGCTTCTCAAGTTGAGAAAGTCTATCATCGCCGACAGGGGGCTTAGCCTCAGCGCGCGCGCAAGAGCTCCTGATAGTTAGAGCTGCTCGTAGAGAGATGCTAGTTCCATGTCTAAGATCAGTTTCCGATCCTAAGATGGTTTGATAATTACGATCTTGACCTAGAGTGGTTAACTCAGCTTACTACTTACAGATTAAATCTCGCCCAGTGGACGAAACTAGCCTCGGCCCGACATACCTCCGAAACTTATTGATCGTTGGTCAACTTAGCCTGCAGCTTTCTATCGTATTCAGTGGATTCAAGTTCCAACACATTCTTGATCTTAGTTGCTCTGCTCCTCCCTACGACACGAGCTAGGTCTCCCACTGTGGCTGTGAAAATATTTCTAGGTGACCCGAAGTTCATAAGGAGCTTTTGCGCGAGCTTCTCACCTATTCCTGGCAACGCTGAAACTATGTACCTCTGCTGCAGGGGAGATTCAGATGATTTCCTGGGTTTTGGAAAGCTCATTGAAGCTCCTTTTCTTTCGACGAGTGAGTGGTTCAAAAAGGAGCTAATGACTACTGCCGTCTCGTTCGGCGTAGACGTATTAATCACACTCATACGAAAGTTCATGATCAAAGATGCAATAGCTCCGTATACGACCCTAGGATTATTTGTGAGTTCTCGAATCTTTTTCATATTTCCTTCCACCAGGATTATGGCTCTCGAATAGCTAGATGACAATTCCTCGGCCTGCCGAAAAATTCTGCTATCGTAAATGGATGAAACTAAATCAGGAAGGGTCTTACGTTCAACTGCAGTGTCTGGCGTTATTATGTAGTCCCCGACGTTAAGGCGTCTATAATCGACCCTCAATCCAAGTGCTGATAGCATGTCCGGGATACCGCTGGGCTTCTCTCGGTCGTCAACCACCACCCTCTGTTGCTTTTTCATTCTGTCAAATCCCGGGAGATGATGAAGTAGTAGAATAATAAGAGTCCTAGGTTTAGTTGGACCTAGGAAAATAGTATCACCTATTAAGAGGTAAATTTGGCGATTCGTTACCAGAGATTGGGTAATTTCTTCAGAGTGAATCGCATTTTTCGCTCAAGGTTGAGCTTAAATGACACCCAGAGTGGGCTTGGGGTCCGTGCTTATGTTAGTCTATTTCTTCATTAATTTTGCTTATAGTAAACTGCGGAGAATCAGTTTCTTGGCAGTTTCCATGTAGTATGTTTTGAGTACTCTTTTCAAGAGTCTCTTAGGGCGTGGGCGCTACATAATCACCGATCTAAAATTCAAGCAGAAATTTCTCATCGCTCTATCACTTCTAATAACCAAGTTCTGATGGCTTCAAAGGGACTACAAGGGAAATACAGCGCAGGCAACCCGTCTCGATACTTACCATTTCTAGGACCGCAGACTTTCTGGTGGAAACCGCGGAAACGATATGGATTGAAAGATTTCGAGTGATAGGGATCGGAGATATCACTTACCCGACTTACTTACCTCCTCCGATCAACCACTAACTCAAATAGAGAGCCGACCTAGAAGAAAATTCTTCTCTAGGTTAACTGTGCCTGCTTACCCTTTCTAGTTACCTTCTACTGAGCGTGTTCAAGGCTGATCTAGAGGTAAGCGGGTAAGTAAGTAAGTGGTAAGTAAGTGGGTAAGTGCCTGATCTACTAACCGTTACTTACCGAGGTAAGTGGTAAGTAAGTGGTAAGTAAGTGGGTAAGTGCCTGATCTACTAACCGTTACTTACCGAGGTAAGTGGTAAGTAAGTGGTAAGTAAGTGGGTAAGTGCCTGAGAAGTGCCTGAGGTAAGTGGTCGAGGTAAGCAAGGTAAGTGCGTGATCTGAAGCAACTAAAATTGTTCTGATGGATCTTGAGTGTGCAAATGTTCAGCTCCTAAAGGGTCTGAGCGTGAATCGTATCTTTCTCCTCACCGCCACTTACCTAGGTAAGTGGTAAGTAAAGCGGGGTAGTGCCTAGACAAAAAGGTAAGTGAAGGGTAAGTGAAGGGTAAGTGCCTGAGGTAAGTGAATTTTATAGACGAGGAGGTAGTACCTAGCGCATACGCCTCTAACCCATGTCGATGAGGACGTAGCTATTCCGACCGCCGAGGCCATTTATGCCAAATGGATTTACTCACGAATAAAGCAGAGAGAGGCAAGGCTAAGTCAAATACAGTGAAAAGTACGCCCAAGTGCACTAAGTACCGTGAGTACCGTACCCAGAGAGATGCAACTACCGACTTTCTGCTCTCCCGAAAATGAAAACTGCTTAGGAACTAGTCTATCTCACAGAAATTTGAGAGCTGATTGTAACAAGACTATACTAGTATAGTGGAATGGACTAAAGTATCGTCCCTAGCCAGTGTACTTGTGTACTTTAGGGAAGAGGATCATGCTCCTGGCACCTCCATCCTTCGCTATTTCAATGAATAATTTCCAGCCGTCACATTACGCACACACAAAGGTTCCCATCAAATCTTCCATCTCATCTCATCATACCCTCGCTCCAATCTTAGACTCTCCTTGTGACTTTGTAACCCTGAAAATCTGATCGGCAAAACTCTCCAGTTCTTTCTCGTGAGAGACAATTATTATCTGAGGACACTCGAGCTCTGAGAGTATATCTCTAACCTTCCCCAGTTGTTCCTTACTAAAACCATCCGTCGGTTCATCAAGGATTAGCAAGTTCGACTTCATGGAAGTTGATACTTTCCGCACCAAGGTGTTTAGGGCGAGCCTGTACGCCAGAGCTACGCTGTTTTTCTCGCCGCCGCTTAGATAGTTGACCTCCTGTTCGTACCCATCCTGTTCCATTATGGGAGTGAACTCTTCGTCTATCCTTGCCTCCTTGGTGGGATCTTCAACTAAGAGTCCGAACAACTTCTGAAAGGACTCGTTAAACTCTTGCTGGAAGGAGATCATGACATGCCTCTCTATGTTGTCGAGCGTAGGTGCGAAGTAGTCTTCGAGCCATATTCGATATTCATCCAGAAGCCCCGCCCTCTTGAGCATGCCTTCTTTATTCTCGATCTCATTCGTCAGTGATTCCTTGGCTTTCTCATTTGAAACTATAGTAGCCTCAAGTGATGAAACCTTTTTGCCCAGCTCTTTTGTCTCGCTCTCTACCCTCTTCCTCTCGCCTTCAAGGGGTTTCAGCTTAGCTGACAACTCCTTGAGTTTTTCAAATTCTTCAAGTGCTTTCGCGACTCTTCCCTCGAGTCGCTGTTTCTCGCCTTGGAGTCCTCTCATCTTCTCTTCTCCTTGTTCTATTGTCTCAATGAAACCCGAGGTCTGCTCTTTGAATGATGACAGGGTTACTTGTGACTGGTTATAGATCCGAAGTTCTTCGAGGAGTGTGTCGGCCTCTTCGATAGCTTGCTCGCACCTGTCTGCTTCTTTCTGTGCCTCTTCTCTCTCCCCACTTTTTGCTCTGATGTTCTTCGTAAACTCCTTCGGATCGGCCTTTCTATCACATGTTGGGCAGACCCCTTTATTGTGTATGTGCTCGTAGTCCTCGATTTTGTTATCTAATGTATTGACTGCTTTCTCGACTGTTTTGTGCTTCTTTCTTAGTCCCTCAATCTCCTTCTCAAGAAAATCTCGATCTTTCTCTGACGGTTTACTGAGTTTGAGGAGTTCATCGACCTTTGGTCTTATCTTCTCAAGTTTCTCGGAGGCGCTTTCTATGATCCTTCTGACTTCGTCTATGTCTTCATACGTTCTTGAGATCTGCCTTCGAAGCTCGGGGATTTCGCCTTCAACCTTGCTTAGATCTTCTCTGTCCTTGCGGAGACCGGAGAGCTGGTCATCCAGCACTTTTAGGACATGTTCAAGTTTCTTTTCTTGCTGGAGAAGAGGGTCTAGTGCCTCTCGATCCTTGCTTATCTGTTCGACCTTTCCCTTTAGCTCTTCCATCTTGATCTCTAGGTCAGAGGACTTTCCCCTGAGTCTCTCAGCTCTTGTATCTATGAAGTTTGCAAGAGAAAGGGCGTTATCCCTCGCAGTCTTGTATTCTTCTATGCGGAGTGCTTTCCTCAGGGTCTGGAGCCTCAGATCAGGTCTCATAAAGAGAACGGCCTTCATCTCTTCTTGCGGCGTGAAGATTGCGTATCGATAAATCCAACTCTGAGACTTTGGGTCGGGAGGCTCGTTAAAGTTCAGTATCTGGAGGACTTTCTCCTTGAGTTCGGAGGAAGAGAGGTTGATTACACCCTCTGGTCCTTTGATATAGCCCTCGCCTTGCTGGATCCCTCGACCCGTTCTCTCCAGGGTCCTAAATATTGTATGCTCATCACCGTCTACATCGAAGATAAGGCCTACAGCCCCTTTGGACTCTCCCGCTCTAAGTAGGGAGGCCCCTCTACTCGAACCTAGGCCGAAGAGAGCGAATTCAAGAGCCATCAGGATCGTGGATTTCCCCGAACCGATGTCTCCTTCGAAAAGGGAAATACCCATTGGGAAATCTATTGTGCACTCTTTGTAGCTCCTTACGTTTTGGAGCTTGAGGGACTTGATGATCAATCTTCAAGGACCTCCCCTAATTGGAGGAGCTCCAGAGCGTTCTCCCTAAGGCGCACCTCATAGTCACGCTTAGACTCGTTAGTCTTCGGCTCTCCTCTCAGCGATCTCAGTAGATCCTGAGAAAGCTTAGCACCCAAGTCGCTCTGAAGGCCTGGAACGCTCACGTTCACCGACCCAATGTTATCTTGGAATAGGCGGCTCTCTATTGTAGTCAGGTCCTCTCCTGCTGACTTGATCGCTGTATACTCTCTTGATGTTAGGCCAAACCGGTTGAGGTGGACGTAGACGGCGCCTCCCTGAAGAAGCATCTCCTGTAAGTTGGGGAAGTTCATATCGGATGTTTTCCCACCCGATAGCTCTCCTCTGATCCTCAGAACCACCATCTTGCCTTTGACATCGAGCTGCGAAATCTTCTCCTTCAAGTCTTTTTGCGCTTGGAGGGAGTTCTGTCCAGTAACGTCGTACCCGAAGTAAACACCGTTGACCAATCTGATTTCGACAAACTCCAGACCTGTGATCTTATCGTCAAAATCAACAATGTAAAAGCCCCTTTTCTCTCCCTTCGCGGTCCTCTCAAGATCGCGGGCGTACCCCGTGAAAAGGGGTCCTGGGAAGACGACTCTCTCGTAACCCGGAAGATTGTTTTCCGACCTATCGTGGATGTGACCCCCGGCGTAATAGTCAAATCCCCTAGGGAAAAATGAGATTGGTACTGTCTCCATCTGGCTTAGGTAGTCTGGTTTAAACTCGTCCAGACCAGAATGGAAGGCGAAGATCTTGAAACCTTCTTCCCGTTCCAAAATTTCTCTATCCAGAATTTCGTAGTACTTGCTTTCAAGCCCTATCTTTCTTGCAGAAATGCCGACGAGCTTTGCGCGGGTGCGTTCATCTTGGACGAAGTCAAGTTTTAGCTTGCCCTCATCCACTCTGCCCTTTACTACGTTTACGAGCAGACCCGCACTTTCGATTATGTCTATGATCGATGTACCGGTTGGGGTATAGTCATGACTTCCGTAGATGGCGTATATCGGTATGCCATCTTCTCTGACCTCCCGCATTTTGGTGACTGCTTCTTTTACAACTGCAAGGTCCGGTATTCCGACGTGGAAGAGATCTCCACAGATGAGAATAAAGTCGACCTTCCTTTCGATGCAGATGTCCATTGCCCTTGAGAAGGTTTCAACCTCGAGCTTTTCCATCGCTGGATCGCGGTTTGCACCTAGATGGACATCAGCTATGTGTGCGAATCTAAAAATCCGGCATCACCTGAAAAGAACCTTGTCCTCCTTACGAAGGCTGAACTTATCGCCTTCTTTTGCGCCTTTGATATAGTCCTCGAAGAGAGGGATCTGTATAGGGACCGCAAAGTTCGCGAATATGCTGCTCAGTATGGCTTCCCCTTTGTCCAAGCTGGCTATCGCCCTGTCGTCTTCGGTCAAGTCTTGGGCGGCACTATTGATTACCGCGTGCCTCTCTGTGGCCATCTCATTTCCCAGGATTATCTTTGTGTTCATGTTGGTAAGGATGGTCGTGGGAATGACGCTAGTTAGTTGGCTGATGGCTAGGAGACCGATCTTGAACTTCCTTCCTTCGCGCGCCACGGTGCTGTAAATATTGTCGCCTTGGTTCTGAAGGACATCTATTCCTAAAACCCTGGGTGCTTCCTCAATCACCACACTTACCACGGGTTTATCCTCAAGTTTACCCTCTCCCTTGTAGTTCTGATACCTTGATAGGATATCGTTTATCACGATACTTCCAACAAGTAGCTCAGCCTTGTCGGTAAGCCGCGATGTGTCTATAGTGACGATCTTCCCTTTCTCAAGGGCCTGGACTATATCGCTGGTGGTAGACTCTCCTGCAGAATTGCTGAAGGCCTCGTTTCGACATAGTAAATCACCTCTTTCGTTTACCCAGAGCCCGAATATGGTTTTGAAGCGCCGCTGAAGTACATTTAGGGTTCGAGGGTTGACGCCCTCAACCTCTTCCCCTCTGACTATGGCTGCTATCCATTCTCCTCCATTATCTTTATGCTCTTCATAGCATAGATGAATAGCATCCAGTTGGGGATCAGTGAACTCCACAATACCATCCATGTGCCATGGCATTATTGACTTCAGATTTATGACAAGAGTATTTGCTCCTGCGAAGGGTTTGGACGAGTAGTATTTTAGATCCGTCTTTGCGTCTGGGTGGTCCTTTAGGCCCTTGCCGTTTCTGCCATAATATTCGTCGTGCGGGTCAAGTACTAGTATGCCAAATTTATTTTGCCCGAGGACGCTCCATAGAAGCACCTTGACGAGGTTGCTCTTTCCCCTACCTGTGGTCGCTGGTATGAATATATGGTGGGTGAACACTTCTTTCCCGTCTAGATACACGTCAACATCCAGGATCTTTGAGCCACTCCTGACCTTACCAAAGTATACGGGGTTAGGTGGCTTTTCCAGGAACCGAAGATCTTCCTTCTTGAGGTGCCTTACTGACGAGAAGAAGCCGGGAAGAACCTTCGGAATCCTTACCCCGGTTTCGGAGACTCTTGCGACGGCTTTTACCTCAGCCAGAACATAGTTCCGAAGCTTCGGATCTAGGAACTCCAAGCTGCCACCGTAGCCTTCGAGCTTCAGACCCGCTGTAAGCTCGCGTACGAGCGGCGGAATTTGGCTCCCATAAGCCAAGTTGTACACCTGCAGAATAAGATAACTTTCGTCGATCTCCTCCGCAACAAGCAAGTCGCCCAGCTCAATCTTCTTATCGCTTTTCTCGCGAATGAAGATGCTGGCTACTTTGCCAGCTATTACCTGACCTACTATGTCAAGTTCCTCTATAACGATCACCCTATCAACATGTTGAGTACGCTGTGGGCATCCCCAGCCCTGATGTGTCTAGAGAATTTTTCCCACTTGCCCATGCTCGCCATCTGGGAGAGGAGGATGGCACGATAGTGTTCAACCTCATCGTATGAGACTCGTGCGAAACGGTCGGCGTCGATAAGCCCGTATGGATAACCGGGGAATGTGGTGTCGGTTGAATTCTTCACAAACGGCGTCAAGATCTCATTGAGCTGCAGTTCACTTAGTGATTTGAATTGATCCCTTTGGACTTCGAATCTGTATATCCTCTCGGAGGCTGAATTGAGCTTCACCACCAATATGACCACGTTATGATCTTTGCTTATGGATTCTGCTATCGGATAGTACCATTCTACCTCGATCTTCCTCTGTGAGGCTAGCTTGTCGACCGCTCCCAGCAGCGAGAGACCGGTGTCTGTGAAGAGGGCGCTGGTCTTAGAAAGTCCAGTGACAATCACTCCCTTTTCTCCAGCGGTCAAATAAAGTTCTTCTAGGTACTTTGACTCGTTGGTAAAAGCTGTCTGAAGCGTCCCATCGAGTACCAGAACATCGTCTTTTGAAAGCTCGTTCTCTACTACATGCTTCGCTAACGTCAGTTCGGAGAACCTTCTAGATATGGAGGCTACCCTCTCGATGTCGGCCCGCTGGCGTCCCAAGGTCACGGTTCTATCTGTCGAGCTGAAGGAAAGGTCATTTTCATCAGGTAGGAGCCTATCTTCTCCCGATAGCGGAGGGAAAAGTCTCGTGTCGTAGTGTATCTCACCGTTCCTAAAAGTGGAAAAGGTCAGGGAGAAGAATTCGACTCGCCGAGGGAGAGATTTCTCAAGGATTCTGGTGCTGCCGTTCCACATTCCAAAATAGACCCTGTTTACTTGGATGGAAAAGTTCGGGGCGCCTACTACTTCTTGATTTCCACCGTCAATACACGCGATTTTTCTGGGTGATTTGACGGGCTGGACCCGTCTAAACCCCTCAGGATTCAGAGGGAAGGGTTTTACGTTAGGGTCCCCAAAGTGAGGATTACCAACGTCGTCATCCTTCAGGCTTTGATCTAAGCTTTCAATGACTTTCTTTGCTACTTCGATGCTCACGCTAGCTCACCTACAGTAACGCCACACTATCAGGTTCGAGCAGGCAAGCGTAGATGTTCTCTCCCAAGTTCTGGGTCAAGATCTGGGGAGCACATACCTTCCTTGACGGAATATTGAAGCCCAGTCAAGCTTGGGTAGCCCATAGTATTCTTCTATGAGACTCGAGATGTGCGACTCCTCAATTCTTCTCGAAAGCCGAAACTATCTATAAAGACTCGAAGCGTGATTTGATCCATTTTATTCACGATCCATAAGATCTTACCAGACCCGGTCTAATAACCGCCGGCAAGAAGCGACCTCCCCGGGAGAAACTAATACACATCAAATTCTTTTGGTTCGTCTCCCCCCGTCTGAACAACCTTTGCGATGTAGTCCGAAGTTCCAGGATCTTCTGCTTCACGAGATACGTTGTAGACCTTGATAGTCTTCAGATTCCAGTTCCAACGCAACCTCTCCATTGGGAGAGTCGACCTAATCCATCTTCCTTGCTCATCGTTGTTCAAATGACATGGATCCT
>JACZWF010000217.1 GCA_022572285.1 Nitrososphaerota archaeon
GGACGAGTTATTAGCTTCCGATAGGCCTAGGGATTGATACAGGGCATTGGCGTTCCAGATATCACCATGAATCTTCATCTGCCCCCTTAAGGAATCAAGGATATGGGATGGATGAAACTGAATCCTGCCACGAGAAATTATTGATGTCGCAATAGCGTTTGTGGCGGAAAGGATCCAAAAAGAACAATCCAGAAATTCACCCTTCTCTTTTGATTCTTGGGCCTTTTGGGCCATCGACGAAGCGTCTATTAACCTACTTAGAGAAAAGTCGGCTCGAATCGAATCAGGTCCGGCAGAATCTATCTTTCCTTGGAGTGTGGAATAGATCAGTTCGCTCCCTCCAACGAACTTCATATCAAGGAATGGGTAGAGTTGTTCTACTGTTAGACTATTCAGTTCCTCGGGTACCGAGAATACTTCTAGATAGGTATCAGAGTTGACTTTGACCGCGAGGTTTCTGTTCGGCATAGGGGACATAGCCACAAAATCGTACTCGCAGCATGGGTATGCGGTTTTATCGCTTCTACATCCAACTAGTCCCATGCAGGTGTAATCGTAGGAATCTTTAAGATGGTACACAATCCAGCGAGGAAGAATCGATAGCTCTCCAGAACTCAAACCAAATTGACCGTAATGGAAAGAAGGATTCTAGACCTTATATCCTCGTCGGAATCTCAAACATCTTCTGAGCTTCGACTAGGTAATCATATGAGCTAATCTTTCGTACCCACAACACAGGACAGCCTGTCGACACTCGCGGTAGCCACTAATGGCACAGCATATTGTTCTATGAAAGCAATAAGCTCAGAAATGTTGCGCTAAATATGTCCTCGAGTCCTCTAGTGTCAATCATTCGTCCTGTTTAGGGTATTGGGATCCTGTAAGCATACTTTTTGTCTAGAACGAGTACTGCGTTAGCCTCGTCCATGCATAGAACGATCTCAAATCCACCCTTCGCGGTCCTTCTGCGCGCGCGCTAACGGCAACGTCGTCGTCACACTGAATTTCATCTATAGCTGCAGCTGTCCAGCTAAACCTGCCATCGTAGGAACCTCGACTCCCACAACATTTATGCATTGGATTCAATAGAGCTGACAGGGAGTTGACTAAGAAGAGAAAAAGTGGGGGAAGGTCGAAAGGAGGAAAGGGGAGTTCTGACCACGTTCAATGTAGTAATTGCGGTACCATAGTCCCGAAAGACAAAGCGAAGAGAGTCACATCTAGGATTTCTCTTGTGGAGCCGTCATTAGCTCGCGAGCTTCGGGCTGCTGGTACATATATCGCTGCCCAGACTACGCTGAAACTCTACTGCGTATCTTGTGCGGTTCATTTCGGTCATGTGAAAGTAAGAGCTAAGAGTGAACGAAGAAGAAAATACTAATGCTCAATTTAGACTCTTTTGAGAGTTACAACGAGCCTCTGAACAAAAGTAGCACCTGCCAAAATCACAATCAGGATAACGGCAAAGCCGACTAGGGAAAAGAAACTAAGAAAGCTCAGGATTATGAGCCTCTCCGGTCGTTCTGCGATTCCAACTCCTCTGAGGTCTACTCCAAGGGGTTCAGCCCTTGCTCTGGCATAGCTCGTAAGCAAGGATAATGAGACAGCAAGCAGAACTACTAAGGGCAGGGTGTAACCTCCCAAAATGATTCCCGAAAAGACAACGACTTCCGAGATTCGATCTACTGTTGAGTCCAGGAACGCACCGGACTTGCTTACTCTACTGGATGCTCTGGCAACTGCACCGTCGATAATATCGAAACCGCCTACAGCTAGTAGAAGAATACCGCCAAATGGGGGTCCGCCCGGGAGGATTTTAGCATAAACTAGGGCCGAGAGAATGCTGACAAGAAGACCCATTGCAGTCCAGAAGCTTGGTGGAAGTCCAAATGAAGCCGCTATCCTTCCGGCATTATCTATTACGGGACTGATTGACTTCCTCAGTTTCTCAAGTATTGAGCTTCACCACTCTCGCTCTCAAGATTAATATATATTAAGAGAAGTCCGTATACGAAACGTCAAATGGGTAAGGTAAGCAAAGGGATCGACTGTTCGGTTGTGAACTGCTCTGATTCAGGTTTCCGATCCTTGAGTAAGAATACCTTCAAAGGAAGCGATCTTCAGGTGTCTGAATCTTCACGACGTATTTATCTCTGCGTAGGCCATTACAAGACTTGGAAGAAGAAGACGAAGTCTGCTAGAGATCTTGAAAAAGTTCGCTACGCAGGAATCGGACGGTCGGCTTGGTAAATGAGGATCCTTCAACTACACGCTAACTACATGGAGTATCAACCGATAGAAAAGGAGATTGAAAAAGCCGAAGCTGTCGGGAAGGAACGAGTTAAGGTAAACGAAGTTGTGGTTGTTTTCACTAGTGTTGAAGAGACCGACGATGGATACACGGCGATGAAAGCTGCGGACGAATTAGCCGTCTCCTTTGAGAATCTTGGAGCACGTAGAATTCTAATCTATCCGTACTCTCATCTGAGCACAAATCTGGCCTCCCCCGATGCCGCCTTCCAGGTATTG
>JACZWF010000041.1 GCA_022572285.1 Nitrososphaerota archaeon
ATTCAAAACTGGAACTTGAGTACAGCCTAGTCATTTGGCATCAATGCAACATACTCCCAGCGCAAACGCGCTTGAAGATAGCGGAAGAAAATGGTGGAAGCGGATTGCCGATTCATTACATTAGATCGGCAGCTTAAGTATCGCTCTTTCGTTCGGTAGTGGGGCCACATTCATGCCTGCGTCGCAGGTAGAGGAACTTCCATCGGATCAATCAATAAGCGATACCGAATCGGACGCGCGCGCGCTCAACAAGGTGAGTAGGAGAAACATTCATCGCATCGCAGAAACACCATAGATGTCTGAGCTGCACGTTGGCAGTTTCTTGGCTTCCGTTGGCCGAGTTCTCATACCATCGCCTTACATTATCATCCTTCATCCTCTCGGGTTTTCTGCTCGATGGCAATTGCGTAGCCTACCATCGAATACCTATTAAGGAAATATGTATAGGCGGGCCCGGAGGGACTTGAACCCTCGACCTCCGGCTCCGCAGGCTTGCGCGATTCCACGACGCCCTAATCCATGCTAGGCTACGGGCCCTTGGGAAGGCTCATCCGCTACTCAAATAAAGACATAGCGTCTTTCGCCATGTCTAGTAGCTAGTGATTGACTAAGGATGATTATGCAAGCAGATTTGTATCGGAGACTATTGGGCTACCCATCGGAAGCTCCGAATATTTCAGTTTAAACAGCAAGGAAGTAGATACAGTCTGCACCTATCTTTCCGGCAAAGACATCAACCCAGACCCTCTTCAACCAGTAATCGAAGATGTAATAGATTCCGTGCAAAGGGCTCTCTTTGAGGAATCAGCCAATCGGGAGTTTCCTCTATTCTTCAAAGAACGGTGGCCTAAAGGGAAGGAATTTGCCATTGCTCTAACTCATGATGCGGACAGAATAGAAGCTCCCATTTCCCATCTTCGATCTGTTAAAGAGAGGTTCACTGAGAAAGATTATGCCCTTGCCATAGAAAATAGGAAGAATCTGTACCTGAATATTGAGGGAATGGTGGGTATTGAAAGGACCCATGGATTCAAATCTTCATTTTATTTCTTGCTAGATGAGTATGAAATAACACCTCTAACTGAGACACTCTCCAGATTGCGTAGTGATGGGTGGGAGATGGGTTTGCATGGTGGCCTTCGCAGTTCTGAAGACATCGGTAAAATGAGAGCCGAAATCGGCCTTTTCGCCAACCTATTTGGAACCAAACCTGAGGGGATAAGAGAGCATTACCTGAAGTTCGATCCAAAAGTAACTTGGCGAATCATGGAGGAGCTTGGGCTATCGTATGATACGACTTGGGGTTTTAACGACCGGCCAGGTTTCAAAGCTGGGCTCTCCCTGCCATTTCATCCCCCAGACCCTGACTGGGAAATGATGAACATCTTGGAGATTCCTCTCATACTCATGGATACCTCGCTGTGGGGCTATATGCACTTGAGCGAGGAAGAGGGTCTGAAAATGATCGAGAAGGTTATGGCGATTGCTAGTTCTCGAGGAGGGCTCTTCACCCTACTTTGGCATCAAGAAGCGCTTCTAATGCGAGGGGGCCGAATTTATCCTGAAATACTCAATCGGATCCCTGCCTCCTGTTTTGTAGGGAACGCCCTAATGATCGATGAATGGTGGAGAGGACGGAGCGCGTCCAAGATGACGATAAGTCATACAAATAGAACCTGGTCATGCAGGATAACTGACGTGGTACCTGGACTTCGAGTCAGGGTCTTACATGGTAATCTCAAGATGAAGACGGAGGGCAAGTGCAGATCAATTGCAAGTGATGGTAACATATCTAAAGTAGAAGTTCAGGGTGATTGTGTAATCAGGCTTGAAGCTTAAAGATCTAGGCGTGATACGAGATGACTAGCACTAGCCGCGTCCTTGTAACAGGGGCTGGCGGGATAGCAGGGGTTAATTTTGTCAGATCATTAAGAGTCTCCCCCAAAGAGTTCTTCATAATCGGGACAGATTTCAACAAGTATTATTTGGAGTTTCCCGATGTTGACATGAAGATTAATTCTCCCAGACATTCCGATCCAGGCTTTCTTGATCTTGTGAAGAAGACTGTTAGTGAGAACGGAATACAATTTGTTCACCCACAACCTTCCTCGGAAGCTGAAGTCATCGCCGCAAATCGCGAATCGATCGCGGCTGCCACTCTTCTTCCCTCGACTGAGGTGATCTCGAGGGATAAACTCCAGACTCTTCAAATTCTTCAGAGCGCTGGAATACCAGTACCCAAGACTAATACAATCGACTCGATGGAAAACTTCGATTCCGCATACGAGACCATTGGAGGTGACAGAGTATGGGTGCGTGCTAAGAAGGGTGCCGGAGGAAATCTAAGCCTATCTTGTGGTAACGCAGACGAAGCTAAAAAATGGATCCAACTCTGGATTAGCAATGGAAGAGCGACACTAGACGATTTCATGTTTCATGAATACCTTCCAGGGAGAAATATTGCGTGGGACAGTCTATGGTATGATGGAAAGTTCATCTCTGCGTTCGCCAGAGAGAGACTCGATTACCCTCTCAAGCATGTGGCTCCATCAAAAATTACTGGCACTCCAAGTGTATCTCGGATCATCATTGATGAGAATGTTAACAAGATTGGAAAGGGTGCTATCCGGGCGTTGGATCCAAAACCTCACGGAAGTTATGCTCTAGACCTTAAGGAAGATGCTAATGGATTTGCAAAAGTGACCGAAGTTGATGCCGGAAAGTTCCATTCAACCACACCTCTCTGGGGATACATCTCCACAAAGATTTTGGGTCAGGATCCTCTCAAGAATATCCCGTACAGTTACCTCCGGGCCGGACTCGAGGGGAGACCTCCTGAGATCCAGGGAGACGACATATACCCTGCCGGGACGTATCTCCTACGTAACATCGATTGCGGCGCTTGGCTCTGGTACGAAGATGGTTCCAAAGTTAGGGTAATCTGATGGTCAAGGGAGTTATTTTCGATCTCGATGGAACATTGATTCAGTTGCCTGTCAGGTATGACCTTCTCCGAGATCAACTTAGGCGACTCTTTCAGAGTAGAAGCGATTTCTTCCAGCTAATTCCATCCATAGTGGATCACGCTAAAGGAGATCCCACCATGGTCAGAAGAGCATTCGAGCTCATCTGTGCAGAGGAAGTACTTGGAGCCAGTAAAATACTGGTTATCGAAGGCGCTTTGAATCTGCTCCATCAGCTAAAGTCTGATAATCAAATCCTCGGCCTGGTCACTCTCCAATGTCGGAAGGCAACTCGCCATATCATTAACAATGTAGAGATGGAGGGACTGTTTACCAGTATTCTTACCAGAGATGAGAGCTACGACAGACTCGATCAAATAAAGAAGACTCTAGAGTCCCTAGGGCTCTTGCCGGCCGAAACAATCGTCGTAGGTGACAGACTCAATGACGTTGAGGCAGCTAAGAGAGCTGGGTGCAAATCCATTCTCGTTGGCAGAAACCCGTCAGAGAATGAAGATGTATCGGTATCAGTAGAAAGATTGGATTTGCTTTCTCACAATCCCACTCTTTGGCAGAATTTTCAGGACTGAATTTAATGAAGATTGTAGGTATCATGCAAGTGGGGGTAAATTCTCCATGGATCAAATACTCCCTTCCAAACATGAAATCGCTCGTCGATGAAACGATTCTTGTCATTGGGACCCGGAGTCGGAGCAGGAAGCAACCCGACTCTTTCGACCGATCTGCAATTCCTCTCCATAAGGATGAACCAACTATAGAGTTTCACGGCAAGGAGTGGGATGGAGTGAACTTTGCCATCAGGAAAGCAAGTGACCTGAATCCCGACTGGTTATTTTTCATGGACAGTGACGAGGTCATAGTCGCAACACGAGAGAGATTCGAGAGCTTGGCGAAAAAGAAGGTGATGCACCTTTTCAAAAAGATATGGCTCTGGAAGGATGAGTACCACTACCGGGTGGATGCTCCTCAGAAGTTTCAAACATTCACATCTTACACCTGCCTAATCCCTTACCATGAAAAATTGAAGATGGATCGACCTCACCCATTCTGGCTCCGTATCGACTGGGGCCGAAAGGTATTCCAGTATCCTGAGGTTGGGAGGCACTCTGACATCGTTGTAAAGCACTACCAAGCACTTGATCAGAAAAGTTACAAAAGGAAGCAGCTAGATACCGTCATCGAGATCCTGAAACGAAACCCACTTCAGAACGACAAAGAATTATCAGGGCGATTCCTCCCCCACTTTGAGGAACCGGTAATAGAAACACTACCAAAGGAGTGGTTATGAATGAATATCTTCTAGTTAAACTGGATCGCTTCCCTTCATTAGCAGCTGAATGAGTGGGTCCAGAGTACGTAAAGGATTTCTATCTCACCCGTTGATAATGCTCGATGGGTCTTCTAGAGATTGCGGCCATTGAGAGGCAGCTCTCTCTTTGGTTGGGAAGGAGATTGCCGAGGCCCATCCGTAGGATGCTATCCCCTCTTTATACCGGATTCGAGCAACTCCAAAGAAAGGTTACGATATGGGATGATGAACTCCTGGAGACTTTGCGCGAATTCTACAAAATCGAAAAAACCCCGGAACTGAAGAGGATGCTTAAGGAAGCCGAAGGAAGGAATAGAGAGTTCTTCCAGAAGAGCCTTCCTAAAAATCGGGATGAGGAGATGAAGTTCTACCGTGAGTCACCCTACTATCCACTAGTCCTGGCGAACTGGCATATGACCTTACAGCAAACACGCTTCAGAAATTGGGTGATACGTCAGTCCAGAGGGACGGTCCTTGATTACGGTGCTGGGATCGGAGACCTATCTCTAAAGCTCTGGCAAAGGAATCATCCGGTTACCTATCTAGACGTAGACAAATCACAAAACCTCCAATTCGCTACTCACCTCTTCTCGAAGAATAAGGCGGATATCAAGATAATTCCGACAGAAAGCATAGAAGGTATAGGTATGGGAACTTTTGACACCATCATATGCCTGGATGTCATTGAGCACCTTCCTGAGCCAAAGAAGACTGTTGAGATGTTTCATGATCATTTACACAGAGAAGGTAGATTAATCGCCACCAACATCTACTACAATCCTCGGAAGGCCCCTGATTCCCACGAACACAAACCTACCGGTCTCACCCAAGAAGTAATGAAAGGGATTGGATTCAGAGAAGTAAACGGTTTCATGTGGCTGCGGACTGGCTAACTACAAAAGCTAACCCACTAATTATTGCTCCAACGACGATAAAGATATCCATCAGCGATCTGGCTGATGAACGGGACTCTAATGAGAGAGACCCTATCCAAGCTTCGTCCCTATCGCCCCCACTCCTACTGGGAAAAGCGATCTGGGCG
The DNA here is from genome assembly GCA_022572285.1 of Nitrososphaerota archaeon. Taxonomy (GTDB): domain Archaea; phylum Thermoproteota; class Nitrososphaeria; order Nitrososphaerales; family UBA57; genus B1T1B5. Next base: position 5,336 of record JACZWF010000041.1, read on the forward strand.
CTACCTCCAGGAAGGTCTTGATAGTTCAGAAAAGGCCCAGACCGCTTTGAAGTACTTCGACGGGATGACTGTAGTGGAAATAGGGTGTGGTCCGGGAATTAATTTTCCTGCCCTTAATCCTGAAGTTGGGATCGACTTTAGTATGAATCAATTAAGGCAGATTCAACATTTCGATGGAGACCTGATAAATGCCGATGCATCTTTCCTCCCATTCCGGGATGGGGCCTTCGACGGAGTCTACCTCAGTAAGGTCCTACTTCACATCCCACATGATCAGATTGATAATGTTAGGAAAGAGATACTGCGAGTCGCAAAAAAGATAGTTCTGCTGAATGAGCCGCTTAGATCATCAGCGCGCGCATCATCAAAGAGATTGAAGAAGCATTGCTTCGACCATGACCACGTTGAGGGATTCGCCAGGCTGGAACATGAGACCAAGATTATTGATAATATGTTTATGATCAGAAAAGAAAATAGGCGCTAGCTTGCTCTCCCGGTTATGCTTCGCAGCGAGCTTAGAACAAGATTTCTAACGTAAGAGTCAAGGATCATATTCATGACGCCATAAAGCGCCAACGATGCTAGACCTGGAATCGCCAGGTAGCTCAGGGTATCTAGCAGTCTGGTTTCTGTCCAAGGGAAGTTTAGTCTGAAAAAGTAGAGAAACCCCGCCATTGATAATCCAGAGAAAATGTACTTTGCAATAGCAAAGTAAGGAAGATCATGAGGAAGCTGTTTCCGTGCCAGGATCACTTTCAGAATGGTAAAAGGTACAACAACTCCTCCGAAGATTAACCCCCAGTAGAAACCTAGAGTAATCTCACTTGCTCCCTGAGAGTTAAGGATAGAGAGCGTAAATGCAATCACTCCGAAATAGATGATTCCCTTTGCAAGGTCTATAAGTGGAAGTTTAACGAGCCAGCTCTTCCTCAGCGAGGAGAGATGAAGATCTTCTATTTTTCTGTCGACTTTTTCGCTTCCAAGGAGAACAAAATCCATAAGATGTTCTATACCCTGCACCATGGTCACCAAAACTAGAATTCGAAGTATCGGAGCAGAAGCGACGTAGTTGAGTCCCAAGACGCCCAGAAGGGGTTCCGCCATGATGAAAGCTCCGGCGGCGAGGGGCAGCTGGACTAGGAGTTGAAGTCTGATTGAGACAGATACGTCTGATCCGAGTCGATCTCTTATTAATTTTGGATAGAGGACCACCAGAAAAACCTCGGCTAGGGCGACTATAGCTACGAAGGTTCTCGCAGCCTGAAAGAATCCTACAACGACTGTAGACCCGATTAGGAGCGAGACTAGAATAGCATCTGCTATCCAAACGCGAGCTACTATTGTACTAAGTATCGGTACCCACGACGTTCGTATCCATGACCTGATAACCCTGAACTGAAATGTACCTCTGAGCAGCTCACGCGACCAATACCCAAGAGCTATCACGTGGAGGAGATGTCCTATCGTAAGAGACACTATGGCTCCTACCAAACCCAACTTTAGGAAAAAGACAAGATACAAGATAGCCGCAACTTTTGCTAGTTCAAAGACGATAGTTGCATATCCCAAGAACTGGGGCCGAGAGGCCTGTATGGAGGACTTTAGGGAGAGGTTTAGTGCCAATAGAGGAATCTGGGGGAGGAAGACCAGGGAGAAGATCAGAATCGCTCCTAGCGACAAAGTGAGGACTAGCACTAAAGCGAGAAAGAGGGCTACGATCACTGGCGCGAAGATGATTGACCCATAGACCGCTGTTCTTCCTACATCGTCTCCTCTTGCCTGGTAACGAAGAGCCCAGTAGGAGATCGACGCCATAGGAATTAGGGCCACCGAGACAGAACTTCCTAGGACTTGCCAAAGTCCGAACTGGTCTACCGTAAGATTCCTTGTTAGTATGGTTACGAAGATGAGGCCAGTGAATAGCGTCGAGAATTGTGCGGCCACCTGGATGAGGCCCGCATAAGCTATTCGAAGTGACATCTATTCCAGGTTAACAGGGCGTCGAAATAAGTATAGAGAACGATAGTCAACCTAGTTGACACTAGGTCGAAGAAAAAAAGGAGGGGGGCGCGGCTATCCGCGCTTCCTTACCAAGACGACTATTATGAGAACTACAGCTAATGCGGCTAGTCCTGCTGCCACTAAAGCCATAGTGGATGCCTGACTCGAACCTGCAGCTGCGGCCCGCGTATCATCGCGGATCGCTTCTACGGAAGCGAGTATATCGGCCTTTGCTTCGTCTATTTCGCTCACGATGTTACCCTGAATTCCCTGTACACTTGCTGTTATTCCGGCTGGCACGCTAGCTATTGCGTCAGCCAAGCTGCTCTGTGCGTCGCTTATGCGAGCAAGGATTGCACCTTGGGCCTCTGCTATTCTTGGAACAATGTCGTCAATCTGTGCACTTAGCATCGATTCAATATCGCTAACGTCTGACCTTAGGTTGCTGATCTGGCTCGTTATCGCGGGCACAATTCCAACAACTGAGGACTGTCTCGCAATGGTGGTGGTAACATGGAACGATGTATGTCCGTTATTTCCTCCAGAAGGTGTATTCGCGCCTATGTGCATGCCATAGGTCCCTTCAGCATTCTGAGGTATAGTGTACTCGAAATAGTACCAACCCGCATGGATCCTACCTTCGGTTCCTAGGAGCTGTACAAGTTGCTGGTCTGGTGTGTGAATGTGTGCGATGACTATTGTTGGGTCTACTAGAGCACCGTTCAACGTAAAGAGAACGTTGATAGTTACTGTGTCTCCTCTGTTGTAGACACCGTTAGCTGTCACGTCTATCTCGAATCCACCTACTGGAACCCCGTTTTCAGAAGGAGGCGGAGCTCCTGTCGAGTCGAAGGTCACCACAGTCGTTACGGTCGCACCTGCGGCTGCGGCTGTTGCTCGTACCGTATAACTACCGAATGGGAATAGGTTCGAGGGTTGTGGAGGGAATCTCATGACCTGGACTGCGTAGTTTCCTGCTCCGTCAGCAGTCGTTTGTCCAGTCGCCACTAAGATATTGCTCGGATTCAACACTTGGACTACTACCTCATCATTGGGTGGGGCTACACCACTTGCAGTTAGTAGATCACCTGGCTCATAGCTTGTCTTGTCCGTTTCCACGGTTATGGCCTGCGCTAGTATGGCTGGTGCTGAAGTGAGTATCAGCAACAGTGAAAGGACGATGGCGGCGATTACGCCGACATCAGTCCTCCTCTGCTGGATAAAGAAAGATCGTGTGGACATTTCTTAATCCCTCACCTACGGGGAGACAGTGAATGTTATGCACTGGACTGGTGATAGTGCTATTGGATCTTGGATACTCTCCCAGACGAAGACACATTTCTCGTAGACTCCTGGTAGAGTTGGAATCCATGCAAGTCCTGGGATGAGTGAATCACCAGGCTGCAGTGTGATATCCCTTACCCATGCCAGATTGACTACTTGTCCGTTCGAGTTCTGGTCCTGTATGAGGAATGTGAATGTGTGTGCTACTGTGTCGTTGTTGGTAATCCTGGCTTGCTGGATCAATACGTCACCCACCGATGGGTTAGGTATTGGTTGGTTGTTCTGGTCTACTATCTCAGGTATATCTGCTGGTACTTGTTGTGTCTTTGGTGTAGCAGTTCCTATCCTGAAGATTACTACCACCTTGACATCCTCGACGCCTCCAGCTCCAATCTCATCCTCGTACTCGACTTCTCCGAAATCTCCGATCCTTCCAAGTACCTGTGCACCTGATGGAATCCTGTCAGGCTTGATGATCTCCATCCTGCCGATGAACACTCCTGAGTCTCTCGCGGTCTCTACCAGGTTAATATCTGATCCTACTCTCCAGCTGTCCGTCTTAGCCCTAACCTGCACTTGCTCTCTCAGGTCGCTGTTCCTATTCCTATCGATATCTACCAGAGTTATCGTTGCGAAGTCCTCTACATTGTAGACCTCGGCATCTAAGGTCAGTACTCCAGTAATGCTGACTATTCTGATTACGATTTCGATGATCAGTGTATTCCCGTTCGCGTCCGCATCGTCTTGGTAGAAGATGTGAATTTCGTCGATTGGCTGCACTTCCATGATTTCATCGGCCGTTACACCACCAACACACTCTTCGCCATCCCAACCTGTGCACAGTCTCACCTCGATCTCGAACTTGAATGTTCCATTAAAGGGAGTACTCTCGGTCCTGGATTCAAGCAGCCCTGGGTTGAATGGCTGTGAGGGGCCATCAATATCATCTGTTGAGTTGACGGCGATGACCCTTCTCAGATGTAGCTCATCGTCGTCTCTGAAGGAGTGATCTATGTCAACCACGCTCACTAATATTGTGGTTGTCGGTCCAGCCTCCGCTACCGGTGAAGTTGTCATCACTGCACTTGTGGATCGAAGCCTGAAGGTCGCCTCGACATTTCGGGCATCAAGACCTGTCCCTCCACCGAAGCTGTTCAGGGTAGCATTGTCTATTACTCTGATTCT
>JACZWF010000218.1 GCA_022572285.1 Nitrososphaerota archaeon
TCGATTTGTCTCCCAGAATCATACCTGACGTTTACGATGCCGAATAAAATGGTTGAGAATATGCCGAATAGGATCATTCCCCCTATGAAGGTAGAGCTCCCTAACCTTGCTCTATTTGCTCTCATGAGACTAGTAGACCCTGAAACGGTAGACTTTGCCCGTATGGAGCCGTGTCTATCGCAGGTTCGTATGTACCATTTCCATTCATATCGACATAAGCAAAGATTGTCAGGACTACCATGTACATGCCATTCTTGGTCAGCTTACTCAGGTCGTCTATCGCTGGACCTGTGGATCCGAAATAAAGCGTGACTATGGATCCTTTGGTCAGAGCTATTCCAAAGTTCGAATATGGAAGGCCGTCGTCATCTAGAACGGTAGGCTGATCTTTAATGTAGAAGTTGGTTGATGAAAGCGAAGCCGCAGAGAATGGACCAATAATCCCAAGGACTGTATCCTTGGAAAGGAAGATTGTTGAGTTCCCCAGATACTTTAGGCTTATCCTAAAGAACTTTCCATTTGAAGAATCTTTGGGCACCTCCCACCCCCTGAACCAATTGTTAGAGATCGGTTCACAGGCCTCGACAGCCGGAGTACATACCTCTATCGAGGTGAAGTTCATCAATATGTCACCAATTGCTGCTGTTGTAAGGCCCTCGATGGCCTCCTGTAAGCCTTCAATAGAGTGGACCCCTATAGGTGGTGGTGGATACAGTCCAGTCGCAGTATTCCCCTTATCCGTCAGTACCTTTAGTGTGTAATTTCCCCCATCGTCGACCACTGTCGTGTTAAATATTGAGGATGTAGCTCCAGATCTCAAGACTATTAATGGAGTACCGGTGTATATGGCTTGAGATCCGTTGCTCTGAACAGCGAGAAATCCTGATGAATTGTGCATGAATACACTGATGATGTTGAGCTCTTCTGCACCCTGATTGTAGATGTTGAATCCAATCATATTGCCCTCTATTTTCCCAGTACTGACAGTAAGGGCTTCATTCTTCTGTGCTATTTCTCTAGCGACTTTCTCTGTAACGGCATTGCTTTCAAGTTGGGTGGTATCAAGGATAACGTTATTGTAGGTATAGAGGACTGTAAAGATTAGCCCGAAGAATATTACACCTCCGATAATTCCTGCCACTCCCTTTCTTCTCTCGCTAGCTGCCAGTTAAGGTGCCACCTCCTGGAGCGTGGCCGTCGTACCCCTCAATGCTGTCCCTAGAAGAACATAAATTTCGCCACTTGCGATGGTGATCAGCGGACCGCTACTAGGATCATTCAAATCCACCACAATACAATCAAGTTCCTCTATGCTTATGGTTGGCGAAATGCAGTTTGTGGCTCCTAGGACAAATTTTGACGAATCGAAAACCGCGACTTCTTGTGTGCTCTTTCGTTCCACCTGGATTTGAATGATTTCCGTTTCCAGCAGCCCGTTATTGTATACCCATAGCGTAATCATTCCACTCGTCGAGTTTGGCGGATTCGATGAGTGGTCGTAGTTAAAGGCGGTATTAACCATTACAAAGTCCTCCTTGATCTTGTTGACATTGCTACTGGACTTTTCTACAAATCCTGACAGTTGAGTTCCAGCAGTTGAGTTTGCAGATGTCCAAAAGGCGAATCCAATACTAACTGTTACCGCTATCAAAAATAATTCGGCAATAACGGTTGATACCCCTCGGCTTGACCTCTGATGATGAGAGTTTCTCCTGGGGCTCCATTTCCTTCTCAAAACTAGTCGCCTTGTACCAGATCAATATCGCCCGAATATGCCTTCGCTAGTCACACGCGAGACAGACAGCATAGCATGGTACTCTATAGATTAGAAACGAGATTTGGACGTTACAGCTTAGAGACGCCACAGAGAGCCATTCTTGGGGGCACGCACATGATCTCTTATAGACAGGACATCGAGCGCGCGCCTCATCGGCTGTTGCCGAAACTAGTAATTCTACCCCTCCTGTCAATCGAACGTTATTATCAGGCTAGATCATTATCCACTAACACGTTATCTACTGCAGATGATGTGACTGTTGGATTTGATGGAGGGTTTGTAAGGGGATTGACACATTGAGGCATATAGTCTACGTGGAATTACATAATGACTATGTTCGAGTGATGGCGGACTGATAAAGGTCGGTTTAACACTCATACCTGAAAAGGGGAAGGTCAATATGGAGCTAATAAAAACAATTACCGAAGAGCTTTGATAGACTGTCATCTAATATCAAAATCATATCAGGGTTCATATCTGGAAGAAAAATAGTGGAAATAAAACGCTAGATGCTCCAACAGATCCAGGAACGCAGGAGGATAATAATTCGGTTACTCAGAGGGGGCGATTCCCGGAAGGACTATGCCTTTCTCTGTTCGAATATTGAAACTGAATCTTTCGCCTGGAGGGAAATCTAGTCCCAAAATAGAGAGGTCGTATCTAACTTCAGCCGATCGTGCGTTTGGCGGGATTACTTGTGATCCGCTTATTGGCTCAGGAT
>JACZWF010000219.1 GCA_022572285.1 Nitrososphaerota archaeon
AAAGGGCATATTGAAAACTAGCGAGTACGCCCCCGTACTTCTGAAAACCAAGAGTTTTCCATCTTGTGCACCGCCTAAACTCATTGTCGATTCCGAAGGGAAGATATCGAGCCTATCACAAAGCCTTCCGACCACGTTTACCTTCATAGATTCTCCACCAAATTCTTCCTTTGAAGCTGGTATTATCTCCTGTGGATAAGATTGGTGTAGAAGTGCCGCGTCCAATAAGAGATGATAACCGGCATCCACAATAATGAACTTGGATGCCCCATACACCTTTGAATTTACGATCCTTGATATCAGAATGGAGGATTCCGCAGCCAGAAATCTCCCGCTTTCAATGATTAGTGTGAAGTCTGCACCTAGTGTTCTTGACATTGAGTTAAGCTTACTGATGATAAGGAACGCTATGTCCTTCGGAGACGGAACGGCTCTTCCATAGTCTACCGGAGTGCCGCCACCTATGTCCATGATTTTGAACTTTAGCTTTGGGTATTCTTTCTTCATCTTAAGTATGAAATTCTCCACTTTCTCCAAAGCGGGGACAAAACACGATGGATCCTCTATTTGGGAGCCTAGATGGAAATGAATGCCTTCGAACTCTAGCTTTTCGCTTTCAATTATCTTATTTAACAGACTTGTCGCGCTATCCACCGTTGAGCCATTTATCGGTACCCCGAATTTCCCATTTTTATAAGAAGCACGTACACCAGCCTTTACTCCCACTTCGGGATTGATCCTGATTAGGACTGATGTAGTTATTCTAAGAGACTTTGAAGACCGAATTAAATTCACTAGCCCATTATGTGAGCTTAGAACTATTCGCCTCACCCCTCTGCTTAGTATAATCCGGAACTCTTCTTCTTCTTCTGTAATGCTGGTGTATATGACGTTTTCAGGGTTCCCTCCAAGACGGAGGTAGAACTCGATCTCTCCAATTGAAGTAATATCAAAAAGAATTCCTTCAGACATGAAGACCTTGATAATAGATGGGTTGAAGTTGGCCTTCACCGAGTAAGCGATTATTGCTTGCCCAGTGAATCCCGCGTAGGCGTCTTCTAAAGTGGAAAGTTTTTTTCTTAAAGTATCCTCGTCAATGACATAAGCTGGGGTTCCATATCTTTCAGCTATATTCTGGATTTCGAGATCAGTAAAGCTTGGAGTGAATGTAGGCGTTTTGGAAATTGATTCGTAAGCTGCCTTCGCCATTTCCTAGCTCAAGAAAGCCGTGTCTGCAGAAAGCGTATTTTTGGCGAAGATTTGGCTCAAATGATGCAGAGCCATTTTCAAGGTTTTTTCCCAACAACAATCTCGATGGTTGAGACGTTTCTAGTCTCTGATCCTTCGCCTAGCCGTTCTGTATCTATCTTGATGTCCTTTGTCTCATATGAACCGCTGCCTAATCGCTGGACTACAATTTCAGCCACGTCCACTGCCCGGAAAATTACCAGCCCTCTCGCTTTGATTACTATTTCACCCGTGTGAGCCAACTGGATTAGAGCTGACATCGCATAACTCATCACCGGCTTTTTGCCGATATACACGTGATTCGGTGGAGAGCCTCCCCTTCTACCATTCATAGTTGATTCAGCCGTTCCGATGGAATCGGAGGTGGTTGAATTTGACTTGCTGTCTATATTCGGTTGACTTTCGGACATTTTCTCTATTTTGCGAGGGAAATAATTATTTAAAGATGACGTCGCGGAGTAGGATTTATGCCGAGGGCATACATTCTAATCAACACTGATCCCGATGTGGAGGAGGAATTCATCCAGGAAGTCAGGCAGATCAAAGGGGTGGTTTCATCGGCCTCGGTATATGACATATACGATTTCGTCATCGTTGTCGAGGCTGAGACCATGGAAATTGTAAAAGGGATAATTACTTCAAAAATCCGGCGTCTGAGGAATGTGAAAGCTACAATAACTCTTGTAGAGGTAGATTCCTAATACCAACAGAAATCCTCACTCGCTGAAATGAGAAATTGGAATATTGGTGTATCTTCCGTCTGGCAAGGAACGCCTAATCGATATGGGGAGTACTCCATCTCGAAGTTCCATCATCGCCACGGCGATCGGGTCGTGAACATTGGGAGGAATTTTTACAAACGGTGGAGCGCCTAAAGAAATCTGAAGAGCCCTTGTTCCAATAATCCTGGCCTTCTCAAATCGTGTCAGGTGAGGAGGCCCTATCTCTATCTCATAGATTTTATCTCCCGCTTCCGCCTTCCCCTTTGATTTTGATTTTCTTTCTACTTTCTGCCGAAATGGGTTCTTTTTTGTACTTACCTTTGACATATTCCTGCTCCGCGGGATATAAGATATTAACAGGCCCTTGGTTAGGTATTAAAGATTATGGCTCTTTTCTTTGATGTCCAAACGAGAGCTAGTGACTTCTTACTGAACCAGTAGGAATAGCCTATGAGTTCCGTTTCACGAATCAAGATCCTTATTCAAATCTCTACTGGCTAGCTCGTAGATGCCGAA
>JACZWF010000220.1 GCA_022572285.1 Nitrososphaerota archaeon
ACACGTTAGGATTGGTACACAAGCAAGGCCCTCCACTACGTTTATTTGAATCTAGATCAGAAGAAGTGACCAAATTAGAAATTGACCGATCCAGCAGTTAAGAAACTCAAGCATTGTATCGAGATACAGAGGAAGCTACTGGAAGCCACGGGAAATACCTACAAGAGTTCACTGTATCATCAAGGGTGGTGGGATGCATTAGCAGCGGTTGAAGAACTATTAGATAATGATCTACATTGACCACCCGAAAATTCACTTATTACTAGCATTATTCTATGGGGCTCACTGACTAACGCGCGCGCGATAGTAATAGTTATCCCAAGAACATAACGTCATCCGGGCCTCATCTTAGCTTACAAGAGGTAATAAGGAGGTCTAGTTCCAGAAGGTGAGTCAAAGTAGCATTGAGCATCTTCACCCTATCGGGTCTGAGAGGTATCATCGGAGAAAACTTGACGGTGGCCGACCTCCAGGATCTAGGAGGAAAGTTCGGCTCGCTAATCCGAGGAGGTCGATGTGCAGTCGGAAAAGATACCCGGAACTCTGGAGACATGGTGCATGAAGCTGTCGTGTCAGGATTGCTCGCGGCCGGCTGCAGGGTCGTAGATCTGGGAGTTACATCCACTCCATCTGTCTTCCGGACAGTGAAGACTCTTGGCCTCGAGGGAGGCGTTTCGTTAACTGCATCACATAACCCACCCGAATGGAATGGGTTGAAGTTGATCGTTGCCCCTGGACGTGGGATTACACAAGGGGAGATGGATTCGCTTATCAGCGAAGAGCAGGGTCCAAGCGTAGGCGGTGAAATCCATTCCCTTCGATCTAGATACCCAGAAGATCTTCTAAGCTTTATTGGATCAGACTCATGTCAGGGTGTAAAGATTGCCATAGATCTAGGAGGCGGAGCAGGTTGCGGTTTCGTGGAAGACTTGCTAGTCCGATTGGGTTGTAACGTGGTAAGCGTAAATCAAGTGCCGGGTATCTACTCAAGAGGGCTCGATCCTACTACCGATGTTCTCAGCGACCTTACGGAAGCAATTCTACTAAACTCATCTGATGGGGGATTCGCATTCGATACGGATGCCGATCGACTTGTGTTGGTAGATAGTGAAGGTCGGAAATTGCCACCAGATTATACACTTCTTGCTGGTATAAAGTATCTTGTAAACCACTTCAATATGAAAAGAGTGGCTATAAGCGTCGACACATCACTTTCGGTCGTTAGGTATCTCGAATCTCTTGGCCTTACAGTTGTCACAAGTGCTGTCGGAGAGGTGAATGTGGTAAAAAAAATACTAGATGAGGAGTGTGATGCTGGGGGAGAGGGTAGCAGCGGTGGCTTCATCTATCCTTCCTTCAATCAATGCAGGGATGGGTTGTTGGTGGCCCTGATGGTTGCAAGCATGATGAAAGAGAGGGCAAAACTGGAAGACATTTTCCTAGAGACACAGTCATACAAGCAGATTAGACGGAGTGTCCCATGCGACAGGCTAAAGTACACAAAGATCATGCAGAGAATTTCGTCTACGGAGGTTGATCCAGATCGGACCGACGGAGTTAAGATATTTCCCACATCAGATTCTTGGGTTTTGATACGCCCCTCAAATACAGAAAATTCTATCCGCATCTCATCGGAGGCACCGACCGAAGTGGAAGCTATGGCATTAGCTTCAGATTATGAGGGAAGGATAAGACGGTTAGTTGAGGAAAGCTCAGGAGTAGGCCTGTAGATGATTGGGGAGGATCGAATAATCGAATTATTCACGGAGATAATAGGACAACCACGACAACCCTTTCTGATGATAGGTGATGATGTCGCTACACTCGATTCTCAACCGTTCAAGAAGGTCGTAATTACTTCCGATATGCTAGTTGGATCCACTGATGTTCCTAATCAGATGCGACTCTGGCAGGCGTCAAGAAAAGCCATGGTCATGTCGGCAAGTGATCTTTCTGCGAAGGGTGTCAGACCAGTGGGTGCTCTAGTCTCCATAGCGATTCCTAGAACCTATTCAGAGGTCGATGTCAGGGAGCTCGCAAGCGGAATCAGGATAGCAAAGGAAGAGATTGGATTAGAGTTTATGGGTGGAGATACGAATGAGAGCGAAGATCTAATCCTCAACGTGATGATGGTGGGATTCTCTGACAACATCGTACCAAGGAGTGGGGCGCAGCCAGGAGATCTCGTTTACGTTACGGGCGAATTCGGATTAACAGGTGCAGGTCTCAAGATACTCCTAGAGGGCCTTCCCGCTGAACCAAGCTTCAAGAGGATAGCAATAGATTCAGTCTTGCTACCAAGAGCGCGGGTGAACGCGGGTGTCGCCCTTGCTAAGAATGGACTCATGTCGTCCAGCACTGATTCAAGTGACGGACTCGCGATTTCGCTCTATCATATAGCGGAGTCAAGTAACGTGGGAATAGAATTATCGAATTTGCCGATTACAGCGCACCTGGAACTCTTTGCCAGTAACTGCTCG
>JACZWF010000042.1 GCA_022572285.1 Nitrososphaerota archaeon
AGGGGAAAGGTATACCCGCATAGAAGGCGGTAGAATCTAGGATTAGATTAGAATCCAATTCTCTTCATTTGCCCCAATATAGATTTACCGAATCGGAGAAATAACGTTGGATCCTTATGCCTGCCTATTCGGATCGGATTATTGGCTTTTACTTTGAAATCGATTTGGCCATCTAGAAGCAGTGATGAATCATCATTTGATGTGATGCTGATCTCTGTCATAGGGAGAACAATTGATGGTGCATGGGAGATCGGAGCAATCGGAGTCAGCAGGAGGACCTCCAGCTCCTCGTAGACAATTGTTGAGCGAAACGAGTATGAGTGTCCGGTGGAGCCAGTTGGGGTAGATACAATCACACCATCCATTCTCAACTTCAACTGGTCATCACTCTGGCTTAAATCGGGAGTGGAAATACTAAACGTCGGCGTCCGTATTTTTCTTACCTTGTCCACATAGATCTCGTTCAGTACAGGTGGGTAGCTCCGAGATTCCGTTTTAGCAAAGATTCTTGTTCTTTTCTGGATCCGATATTGTCTACTCTTTATCATCCTAGTCGCCTTCTCTACCTCGGATGGGCTGATCTCCGCGAGTATGCCCCTGCCCCCTACATTTATCCCCAGAATTGGGGTTCTTCCCCCGATCTGTCGCGCAGTTTTCAGAATTGTACCATCTCCTCCGACAACTGTGACCAGATCAATTTGTGCGCGGCGTAATTCCCCCAAAGAATCAATAGTCGGAAATTGTTTGTTTCTGAGTGGCGCAATCAGCTGAATGGTTAGGCCGGCCTTCTCGAAGATTCTTGCGGACTTGAGAGAGATCTCATCTGCCAATCCGTGTGTACCCTTTGAGATTATACCGATGGATTCTATCGATTTGAGATCCTGCATCTATGCTAGTCTATGAGAATCCCTGAGAATTGTTATATATCTTCTCTCTTGGGAACAGGTTGTTGAGCAGACCCGCGGATCTTGGAAGTGTTAAGGAGGGTTCCTACATCATGATAGAAGGAGAGCCTTGCCGTATCGTTAGTTATGACAAATCAAAACCGGGAAAACACGGATCGGCAAAGGCGAGAGTCGTCGCAATCGGACTATTCGACGGAGTGAAACGGAGCATAGTGTCACCTGTTTCTGGAAATATAGAGATACCACAAATTGAAAAGAGAAGTGCGCAAGTGATATCAAAGACTGACAGTAGTTCCCAACTAATGGACTTGGAGACTTTTCAAACATTTGATGTCCCTCTACCCGAGGAAGAGAGCCTGAGAAAGAAGATGGTCGAGGGTTCCGAGATCGAATACTGGAGTGTCCTGGGTCGAACTAAGATTGTTAGGGTAAAGGGCTGATCTATCTACCATAGAATATGGAGTGCTTCTTCGGTTCAGGATCGCCCATCTCTTTCCCAAGTTCGGCAAGCAGTTCGCGCTGTTTATTGGTTAATTTCGATGGTACTTGGACTTTGACCGTGACTAGTTCATCCCCCCTCCCGTATCCCTCGATGCTCGGGAACCCTTTGCCCCGTAATTTGAAAATGCTTCCGCTTTGAGTACCTGATGGAATCTTTAGCTTCTCTGTGCCATCCAATGTAGGAACGCTGATTTCTCCGCCTAGTGCTGCCTTTGGAAAGTTTATAGATACTTGATGAAGAAGATTTACTCCATCCCTCTGAAACCTCCGATCCGGCTTGACATGGGTAATCAGGTATAAATCACCTGGAGATCCTCCCTCCGCAGCCATATCCCCATACCCCCTCAATCTTATGCGAGATCCATCGTCCACGCCTCCAGGGATTCTTATTGTCACCTTTTCCTTCTTCCGAGTAAGTCCGGATCCTCTACATGTACTGCAAGGAGTATCAAGGATGGTTCCATTTCCTCTGCAGGTTGAGCAGCCCTCTATCCTAACAAATCGAGCATACCCAGAGGCTTGGACATGCTGCACTTCACCCCTACCTTGACAGGTTGGACATGTTCGTCGAGAAGTTCCGCGTTCCGCGCCGGACCCAGCGCACGAATCGCATCTTAGATTTCTTGGCAAGTCGAGCTCCATCGTAACGCCCAGTGCTGCTTGATTCATTGTTAGGGTGACATCTTGCCTGAGATCCTGGCCACTCGCCTGGCCCGCTCTTCGTCCTCCTCGACCTCCTAAACCGCCGAAGAAACCCTCGAAGATATTTCCGAGTCCGCCAAATCCAAAGCCGATGTCTCGCAGTATGTCCTCAATATTGGCACTTCTAAAGATGTCCGCGGTAGAATACCTCTGATCAATCCCCGCATGACCAAATCTATCGTAAAGGTGCCTTTTCTCATCAGAGGAGAGGACCCCATAAGCTTCGGAGACCTCTTTGAATTTATCTTCTGCGCCTGGTGACTTGTTTCGATCAGGATGATATTTTAGAGCTTGTTTACGATATGCACTCTTCACATCTTCCTTGCTCGCACCCTTTTCGACTCCAAGGACTTCGTAATGATCTCTCTTAGCCACTGTTTATGTCGTCTTCCGGGTCGATACTACTTCTTTTCATCATCGACGATCTTGGCTTCTGCATCGACGACTTTTTCTTCAGGGGGAGGGGCTTCCGCGGGTTGGGGACCCTGTTGCTGTTGTGGCGTAGCTTCCCCTGGTTGCGGAACCTGAGCTGCTGTTTGTTGATAAACGGCGGCGCCAATTTCCTGAAGTAACTTGTTCAGGTCATCACTCTTCTGTTTGATTATCTGGGTATCTGTCTCTTTTAGCGCCTCCTTTAGCTCAGAAACTGCTCTCTCAAGGCTTCCTGCCTGCTCAGCACTCATCTTATCCTGGAGGTCAGCCTTCGTCCTCTCAGACGTGTATATGAAGTTGTCAGCATTGTTCCTAAGCTCGACTTCCTCCTTTCTCTTCTTATCATCATCCGCGAAGTCCTTTGCTTCTTTCATCATCCTCTCCTTCTCCGCGTCGGAGAGCTTTGTTGAAGCAGTAATAGTGATTTTCTGTTCCTTATTGGTTGCCTGATCCTTTGCCGAAACGTTCAGTATACCATTTGCGTCGATGTCATACGTAACCTCAATCTGAGGTACACCTCTTGGCGCTGGCGGTATTCCTTCAAGATTGAATCTCCCCAAAGAGACATTGTCCGATGCCATACTACGTTCCCCTTGCAAAACATGGATAGTTACGATTGTCTGACTGTCCGCCGCTGTGGAGAAAGTCTGAGATTTCTTTGTTGGGATCGTGGTATTCCGTTCTATCAACTTCGTGAATACGGCACCTAGCGTCTCTATCCCTAATGAGAGCGGGGTAACATCCAGTAGTAGGATATCAGATATCTCGCCTGTTAGAACGGCACCTTGGATCGAAGCACCAGTAGCCACACACTCCATCGGATCTACTCCGCTTTCTGCTTCACTCGGAATTATCTTTTGAATAAACTTTCTCACAATTGGCATCCTAGTAGGACCACCCACCAAGATCGTCTTATTCACCTCAGATGGCTGTAGCTTCGCATCAGTTAGTGCTTGCATCGTGGGCGCCCGGCATTTTTCAATAATCGGAGCTATAAGGTCCTCTAGTTTCGCTCTAGTAAAAGTGGTGGTCAAATGTTTCGGCCCTGACGCGTCAGCAGAAATGAAGGGGAGATTTATGTCAGTGGTTAGAACGGTGGAGAGCTCAATTTTCGCTTTCTCACCCGCCTCTCTAACTCGCTGCTTTGCAATTGGATCATTTCTCACATCTATCCCAGTCTGTCCTTTAAACTCCTCCGCTATGTACTCCAGGATGAGGTCGTCCATGTCTGTGCCACCTAGCTGAGTGTCTCCACTGGTGCTTTTCACCTCAAAGACTCCCTCACCAAAATCCATGATCGTGACGTCAAGAGTCCCACCTCCAAGATCGAATACGAGTATCTTCTGCTCCTTGTCTGTCTTATCGAGACCGTAAGCTAGAGCGGCCGCTGTTGGTTCGTTGATTATCCTAACGACTTCAAGGCCTGCGATTGTTCCCGCATCCTTGGTTGCTTGCCGTTGGTTATCATTGAAGTAAGCCGGGACTGTAATGACGGCCTTCTCGACTTTGTCACCCAGGAATGCTTCAGCGTCTCTCTTAATCTTCTGAAGAATGAAGGCAGATATCTGCTGTGGAGAATACTCCTTCCCGGACAGAACCACCTTGTAATCCTGACCCATCTTCCTCTTTATCGCTACTACGGTACCTTCCGGGTTAGATACAGCCTGTCTTCTTGCAGGCTCTCCAACCAAAAGTTGTCCTTCCTTAGTAAATGCCACATATGACGGGAATGCCTTCCCTCCAGTAGAAACTCCTTCCGCGCTAGGAATTATCGTTGGCCGTCCACCCATCATCGCAGCGGCTGCTGAGTTGCTGGTACCTAGGTCAATACCGATTGTCTTACCCACCTAATCTTCCCCCTTTCCGACATCTACCAACAGATCACCTGTCTTTTCTTTATTACTCTCACCCGACTCTCCCGCAACGCTCACCATGCTTGGACGCAGAACTCGGTCATGAATCATGTAACCTTTCCTCAGCTCAGATATAATTACGCCACTGTCCGTTCCCTCTTCGGATGAGAAGGAGACTGCCTCGTGTAGATTCGGATCAAATTTCTTCCCGACAGCCTCTATTAGTTGAACGCCTTCCTCGGCAAGCATTGCATCCACATTTGCCACTATTATCTCGAGTCCTTTAGCCACTTCGCGGAGATCCGCATCATTCATGTTCTGAAGAGCTCTAGAAATGTCCTCTTTAACCTCAATTAGCTTCCTAATAATCTCCCTCTTTCCGAATTTGAACTGGTCTTCAAACTCCTTCGAGACCTGCTTTCGATAATTCTCCAAATCAGCTTGAGCATAAAGTAAGCGACTCGTCAGTGATTCCGACTTTTTTTTCTCTTGTTCGAGGTTCTTCCTGATCTCTTCTAAATCAAGGAGGTTCGCGTCGACTTCTTTTGCCAAAGGTTTTTCGCTTCTATTAGGTGTCTCTCCTTCTACATCTGCAGTAACGACATCTTCTTGTCCTAAGTTGTTACCCACCGCCGACACCAAACCTTTCAGTTGCTAACCTAAAGATACTATCCTATGGGGTTCTATAAACCTTTCCACAAATTCTTTCCGGGATCAAGCCTCTTCTCTTCTCTAACATATTTTAAAGGACCTAGTAGTTGATCGATTGGGGGCAGTACCAATGACAGAGAGGAGTGCGAAAGCACAAGTCGGAAGAGCCGGCTGAATCATGATGTTAACATTTCTGAAGGTTCTGCCTTCAATTCCAACCATGGTGGAGCGATATCCCAAGTAAAGGTGTCTCTTTCTCTTCGGGTGGTAAAGACTCCATCTTGGCCATGCACCTAGCCCGTTCAGAAGGTATTGAAATTGAATCAATATTGACGATGCTACCTGAAGATCCTGAGAGTATGTTGTATCATACCCATAACTTGAAGATTGTAGAGAAGATTGCTGAAGTTGTCGAGGTTCCATGGATTCCGATCCGGGCCCCGAAAGATGAGGAGCTTATTGCCTTAGATGAGGCTCTCTCTGACCTCCGGGTAGACTATCTTATTACTGGTGGAATAGAATCCTCATTTCAGAAGAGAAGATTCGATAAGGCCTGTCAGAGAGCAAATCTAAGACACTACGCCCCTTTGTGGCATAAATCGCCTCAAGAGGTCTACAAGAAACTGACATCTTTTGAGATCGATGCTATTATTGTGTCGGTGGCGGCATATGGTCTGGGAGAGGATTGGCTCGGATCTCATCTTACTGAAGATACGATCACTAAGCTGCTGCATGCTGCGGAGAAGTATAGGTTTAATGCCGTTGGTGAAGGAGGAGACCTTGATACTCTTGTACTCGACGCCCCTCTATTCAAGAAGAGACTGATCCCAATCAGCCCAACTAAAAAATGGGAAGGTGACCGCGGGACACTTGAGATTCCTGGTGTCGAGTTCGTAGCGAAGTGAGATTGGCTTGTTAGACAAACTGAGGGAAGGATTGCAAGGGGCGATCAAGAAGATTCTAGGAACGGCGACCATAGATGAAGAGGCGATCAAGGAATTTGTCAAGGATCTGCAAAGAACCCTTTTGCAATCAGATGTTAACGTCAAACTCGTCATCGATATCTCAACTAGGATAGAAAAGAGGGCGTTAGAGGAGAACCCACCTGCAGGTTTACCACGGCGAGATCACATTGTAACAATACTTTATGAAGAGCTAGCGCGCATAATGGGTGAAGAACAGAAGTTCAGTATTCCGAAGGGAATGACTAGCGTAATCCTAATGATGGGAATTCAAGGGAGTGGTAAGACAACAACCGTTGGGAAGCTATCCAGGCATCTTCTAAAGAGAGGTTACTCGGTCGGAGTCGTGGGAGCTGATACCTTTAGACCGGGAGCTCTAGTGCAACTAAGAACGCTCTGTTCTACAAGTGGCATTGAAGTATATGGTGATGAAAAAGAGAAAGGTTCGATTTCGGTAGCGGCCAGAGGAGTGGAATATTTTCGAGGCCTCAATAAAGATGTAGTTATCGTTGACACCGCTGGAAGGCACAAGGAGGAGAGAAGCCTTCTCGATGAGATGAAAACCATTTCGAAAAAAGTGAGTCCGGCATATAGTCTATTGGTTATTGATGGAACCATGGGTCAGCAGTCCTTCAAACAGGCGGAAGCGTTTCACCGGGCGAATCCCGTTGGGGGCCTGATCATCACAAAATTGGATGGAGGTGGGAAAGGCGGAGGTGCGCTGGCAGCTGCGGCAGCTACGGGCGCAAGTATTCTGTATATTGGCACTGGGGAAAGAATAGACGACCTAGAACTTTTCTCTCCAACCAGATTTGCCGGAAGACTCCTGGGAATGGGAGACCTCAAAGCATTGCTGGAGAAGGCAAAGGATCTCGAGACTGAGGCAGACGACGAGAAGATCAAGAGGATGATGTCTGGCAAAATGACAATAGATGATTTGTATTACCAACTCGAGCAGATAAAGAAAATGGGTTCAATAAGAAAGATACTCGAGCTTGTGCCAGGATTCTCCACCGCCCTTGGGGATAAAGATCTGAAGAGTGTAGAAGAAGATATGGACAAATGGAAGTTCATAATTCAATCAATGTCAAAGCATGAAAGGCAGAATCCCGATGTCCTCAATTCGTCACGGATGAGAAGAATAGCCAGAGGATCTGGGAGAAATGAAAGGGAAATCAAGGATCTCCTTCAGCGCTACAAACAGGCAAAGGTCGTCTTCAAGGCGAGCAGAGGTCGAGGGATGAAGCAGTTCATGAAGAAGTTGGCTCCTTAATGACATTTGAGGCTAATACTCTCAAGAAGGCAAAGAGAATCCTTGCTAAATACAAGCTTTGCGACAGATGTTTGGGAAGACAGTTTCCAGGTAAGGTAATGAACAACCGTGCTCGCGGAACTTCCCTGCGGAAGGCCGTGGATCAGATACCCTTGAATTCGGATTCATGCTTTATTTGCTCCCATTTAATGCGGTCACTATTCGATATTGGGAGGCGAGCGGTCGATGCGACTCATAATTACCAATTCTCAACATTCGCTGTTGGGACAACTATCAGCCCCCGTCTATCAGAGAGTGAAGATGCCCTGCGGGCTGAGTTCAAACTTAGAGGGGGAGAAACGATCAAGAGTGAGATAACCAGAGAGGTCGCAAGAACTATCGCTCGGGAAACCGGTAGGCAAAGGTCCTTCGGGAATCATGACATAGCATTATTGATCGACCCACTTTTAGGGTCTACTCAAGTGACTCCGAGTTCAGTATTCATCCAGGGGCGTTACACAAAAAGAATTCGCGGAATCAGCCAGAAAAGATCGAAATGTACGGATTGTGGTTCGGGGTGTCCCAGCTGTGATTATACCGGACTTTCGAAGAGTCCGAGCATAGAAGGGGAGATTGGAGGGTATCTGCTGGCAAAGTTTGGTGGATCAAGGGTAATCATCTCCTGGATCGGTGGTGAGGACCACCAGAGTCTTGTACTCGGAATTGGTCGGCCGTTCTTTGCTGAAGTGCAGAAACCCATGAAAAGGTGGCCTATAATGAGAGCAAAAAACCTCAAAAATGGGGTCAGAGTTACTGGCGTTAAGGTCCTACCAGGGCCACCTACCTTTAGTCCCAAGTTCAGACTTCGTGTCCGCGCAACAATAGACCTAGTTGAACCGATCTCCAAAAATGTTGTAGATCGTCTCGAGGCCTCTTTCACTCATAAGGAGGTCACTGCCTATTCGCCCAACAAGAGGCGTTACTTTAGAAAAATGGTGTACTCGGTAAAGGCCGTTAACATAAAGGAGCATGGCTTCACTGCAAGGATATATTGTGATGGAGGCTTGAATATCAAACGGCTTGTTTCCGGGGAGAGAGGTGAAGTTAGTCCAAGCGTTTCTGAAGTTCTCCAAACGCAGTGCACCACCAGAAAGGAGAGACCTTTTGACGTTCTCTCCGTCGCGCTCGAGAGATCGGTTAGTCGCGTGACGCAGATAGCGCAAGAAACTCCAATTACCCGCCGATACCGCTAACTCCCGACTCCAGTTGGAACCTTTGGTTCATCTTTCTCGACCTTTCCATCTCGGATGAAGATTATTCGGTCTGTTTGATTGGCTACCTCCAGATTATGGGTAATGACTATTATCGTCTTCCCGATGCTCCGATTCAGATCCTTAAGCATTTTTGTAATTGCACTCGTATTCTTTGTATCTAAATTTCCTGTGGGTTCGTCGCCCAATAGGATAGAAGGATCACCAGCTAAAGCTCTCGCCACAGCAACTCTCTGTTGTTCCCCTCCGCTCAAGGTGGTGGGCTTGTGGTGCCACCTATGCTCTAGACCGACCTGTTTCAAAGTCTCATATGACTCTCTCCTTCTTTGCTTAGGCGGGACTCCCCTTAATGCAAGCGGAAGAGCCACGTTCTCGAGCGCACTCATCCGGGAAATTAGATTAAATGATTGGAATATGAATCCAATCTTTCGGTTCCTCAGGGTTGCAAGCTGAGATGCATTCAGGCCAGTTAGGTCTATCCCATCGATATAGATCTTCCCCGATGTCGGAATGTCGAGCGCTCCCAACATGTTGAGTAGCGTTGATTTTCCGCTTCCCGACACTCCCGTTATGCATATAAGCTTACCTAAAGGAAATTTAACATTGATGTTTTTTAAATTATTATTGAACATTGTTTTTATTTTTTTAATTGATTTTTTATTATTATTGGAATTATCTTCTTTATTGTCGTATTGTATTGGATAGATCCCTAAACATGGCTTTACAATATCATATTTATTGGCTATTTCTAATGAAATCTTGTTTTTTTCGGGATTTATTCCGGCAGTAAGAATCACTTTTACATTCGCTTTTTTAGCATTTTCAATAACTTTATCTAAATCATCATTAAAATAGCAATGGTCTAAATGGGAGTGTATGTCTATTAACATTTTACGTGCCCGTAAAACAGCGTATAGGGGTGTCTTCGACACCCCGAGACTGTCACAGTCTCGGGTGATTGAGCGAAGCGAACATCACCCCATAAACTGTTGTACGGGAACGTATAAAAACAAAAACGTTTATAAACATTATTGCATTTTTGATAATTATGGACAATGTTCGTAAGTCCGGTGCGTAAAGAATTCTTTAAGTACATTGTATTATATCATTTTATTCAATTAAAATCTATTTTTTATTAATAAAATATTATTATGGT
>JACZWF010000221.1 GCA_022572285.1 Nitrososphaerota archaeon
GTCCACTACTGCAAGTATTCTGACCTTCATTCCTTTCTTTGCCTTGAGCTTTAGAACATCATCTAGGCCTGAATGATAGAATCGGTTTATTCCATTCCTGGTAGTCATGAACATTACTTCTGAATCCACAGAATCAAGAAGGTGTCTAAGAGTTCCGAAGAATTCGGGGCGACCCCTGATCACCCTGAACTTCTCGGCCTCAAGGTGGGGAGTTTCTTCCATCTGTGGGAGATCATTGAAATGGTTCTTCTCGTCCTCAATTAGGTTAATCTTCTCTTTCAATGTTTTCGCGAGGATGTCGAAAGCTACTGCCGGTTTTGAAGCTACGAATTTCATCGGCTTCTCTAGAGTTGTCTCCACTATACCTCGTGACTCTAGTCTCTGCAAGATTCTATATGCCTGGACGCGGTTAAAGCCACTTACCCTCGCTAAGTCTGCGACCTTTAGTGGACCTGTTTTGAGGAGTGAGGCGTACAACTTTGCTTCGCTGGCGTCTAGACCAAACTCTGAGAGTCGCGCTTGGAGTTCTTCGTAGCTCATTGCTAGCTGCCTCCAGGTCTAGATGTGGCCCGTGATATGGAAGTAAGACTGGTTTTTTTTACCAAGGTAGTATAAGATTATGACTAGCCGTTTATATCTAACTAGACTCAATTGTCTGTGAGGTCTCTGTGGGAGAAGATAGACTATTAACTGGAATCGAAGGTCTTGATGAAATCGTCGGCGGCGGTTTTCCACGAGGAAGAGTGATACTACTCTTAGGAGAATCTGGATCAGGAAAGACCATCTTTACAAACCAATTCCTATGCAATGGAGTCTTGCAGCATAACGAGAAAGGGCTTCTTGTATCCCTTGAGGAGACTCACGCTCAACTCTCGAAGGAGATGTCGATGTTCGGCTGGAATCTTCAGGATATGGAGAATAAAGGCAATTTAGGTTTCATCGATGCCACCCCACTACGACTCCTTCCTAAGATAGTGAAGGTAGGAAATGCTGAGGTAGAGAGAAAAGAGTTCTCGATGATGAGCTTGATAGATAGGATTAATGAGGAGGTTACAAGGCTTAAGCCTACCCGTCTTGTAGTCGACTCGGTCACATCACTCACGATGCAATTTGAAGATCCTGTCGAACGTAGATTCGCAGTAATGGAACTTATAGCTGCTCTCGAGAGTACGGGAGCTACTTGCATGATGACAAGCGAGCTACGATCATTTGATCCTCTTAGGAATGTGGAGATTGAAGAAGTCTTAGCCCACGGAGTTATCGTTCTCCAAGCTATGCTGGTGGGAACGTCATATGCTAGAGCCATCCAGATAAGGAAGATGAGGGAGACAAAATGTGATCTTCAACCGAGGCCATATACGATAGACAATGAGGGAATCAGGGTCTATCCCTCTGAATCCGTGCTTAGATGAGCCTGGATCCAAATTCGTAGGAAATTATTTAAGCTCCATACCACTAGGTAATGGTAATGGGTCTCCCAAGAACTATGCTCGAGCTAGGTCTTGCAATTACCGTCATTCCTTGGAGGGTATCCAAGACCGGACTATCTGTTGCACGTTTCTTGCTGACCAGCATTATTGCCGGCCAGGAGAAAGAATTCAAATTAACTGATGCAGAATACACCAAGCATAGGTTGAGTCATCCGATTTCACGAGTCTTGAGGGAGTCCTCTAAAGAGATAGTTATAGAGACGGTTGATGGATCTCGCGAAAGATGGATTAAGCCTAGTTGGAAACTAGCTAATAGGTAACTAACTAGAGATTAATTTCTATCCTAACCTTTTAGTGATTTCTGTTTCATACTCGCTGAAATAGAAAGCAATCTTTGGCATGTCAAATTCCCCAAGGATTGAATCTTTGGATTCCCGTTCAAGAAGAAATTGAAATGATCTCTTAACAAACTCCTCCGGAGGCACCTTCCCCTGAGAGAGCCTCTGGTAGTAGTCTTTACTCATTCTGACCTTATGTTTCGTCTCTCCTCCGCCATCTCTAACGTTGACTTGGAAGATCCAACCCCCGCTTGATGATGATGTTGTATCGACGATAATCTCGGCCATGAGCTATCGACCAAGAGTCGTCTACTTAAGATTATTGCGAACCCAATTCAGGGAAATCGTAATACATATTGCGGACCGCAGGGAAAGGTCTGTCTATGAGACGCTCCATGAGAGCTCTAATTGTTCTCGTTCTAGCTTTCTTCATCCTCTCCGGAATTCTAGTTGCATTTCCATAACTAATGTTCTTACCGCAAGTCTACTTCCCTTGAAATCGTGGACTTCGCTTTTGTAGGAAAGCCTCGACTCCTTCTTTCAGATCAAAGGTTCCTGCGAGGTCTTTCATTGCTCTTAATTCAGAATCGACTCCGCCATCAGTGATCGCTCTCTTCGCCGCGATAATAGCTAATGGTGCAGCTAATGAGATTTGCCTCATCATTTCCATACTTGAAATTAACTCTTCTCCATCTGGTACAA
>JACZWF010000222.1 GCA_022572285.1 Nitrososphaerota archaeon
GCCGGTCGGCTTCTTCGGCGACCTGCGCCCGGAGGTGGACCAGAAGATTTCGTTGCGGCTACCACATCATCAATTCTCAGTATCATTCCCGCCGTTTCCACGGCAGCCTTAATTATCTGTTCTTTCACAGCTGCTGGCTCGTATACCCCTACATTTTCCATATCCGCGATCTTCCCTTTAAGCACATTGACACCGAAGTTTTTCTTTCCCTGTCCATGTGCTGATCTTAATTCAACTTGCGTATCTATTGGGTCAATCCCAGCGTTTTCAGCAAGTGTTAGCGGAATGACCTCCAGCGCCTCTGCAAACTTTTCAACGGCGAGCTGTTCTCTCCCTCCCAGAGTGTTCGCAAAATCCCTGAGTTGGCTACTCATTTCAGCTTCCGGAGCTCCGCCCCCCAATACTACTGCGGGCTTCGCCATAACATCCTTCACTACCATCAATGCATCGTGGACTGATCTATCAGCTTCGTCGACGACTCGCTGAGTTCCACCTCTTATCAAGATAGTTACGGATTTGGGGTTCTTTGAACCTTCAACAAAAACCCACCGGTCTTCTTCTATCTTCCTTTCCTCGACTGTAGCGGCCTTGCCGAGGTCACCTTTGTCAAGGTCATCCAACGTAGTTACCACTCTACCTCCAGTTGCTCGTGAGAGTTTGTCCATATCACTCTGCTTCACTCTTCTAACTGCCAATATCCCTTCTTTTGCCAAGTAATGCTGTGCGGCGTCATCAATGCCTTTTTGGCAAATTAACACATTTGCCCCTACGCCGCTAATCTTGTCCACCATTTCTTTCAGCATTATATTCTCTTGATCAAGGAAGGCCTTAATCTGATCTGGATTGCTGATGTTAATCTTGGCGTCGAACTCAGTCTTCTCTATCTCCAACGGAGCGGCGACTAGAGCTATTCTAGCACCTTCAATCTTCTTAGGCATGCCCGCATGAACCACCTCCTTATCGAGAACGATCCCCCTGATCAGGCGAGTATCTCGGAGAGAACCACCAGCCTTCTTCTCCACTTTGATATCGTCAATATCAACCTTGTAGTTTTCACCGTCCTTCTCAGCTACGGAAAGCACCGCCTCAACAGCTATCTTCGCAAGCATTCCTGCTTCTCTGAACACAAGTTTCGAGGCCATGGCTGTTTCTGCTACTTTGCTGAGCCATTCTTTATCCGCGGGTGGGACCGCAATCGAGATCTCTTTTAGGACTCGAAGAGCTTCTTTCGCTGCTTTCTTGTATCCATCCACGATAATAGTAGGATGAACGTCCTTCTCAAGAAGCTCTTCGGCTTTTTCTATTAATGCCCCAGTAAGAATTACAACGGATGTAGTACCATCCCCGACCTCATTATCCGCGGTTTTAGAAACCTCTACCATCATTTTTGCCGCTGGATGCTGGACGTCAATTTCTTTTAGTATAGTCGCTCCGTCGTTAGTGATCGTAACATCACCCATACTATCGACTAACATCTTATCCATCCCGCGAGGTCCGAGGGAAGATTTTATGACCTCGGCGATCAACTTTGACGCCATAATATTATTCCGCTGGGCTTCCCTACCTTTCGTCTGTGTCGTCCCTTCCTTTAGGATTATCACTGGCTGCCCTGAAGAGGTTACAGCAGGAATCGCTTGTGTAGACATAATCATATCACCGTTGTATTGTTGCCACCTTTTCTTCTGTATTAAATCTTACGGGTGACTTTCGGCTGCGAGAGCTATCCACACATCTCGACATCGCTCCTTTGCGGATCGAAGAGACATCCCAAACATAAATTCTCAATCATATGAGCCTCCGTGGCAGGTAAGTAAGGATCACCGCAGCCCGAGCACCGATTCAAATTCACAGTCCTTTCCTTTTTGGACCTATATCAAGTCTGCGAAAGAGCGCGCGCGCTCTTGAGACTAGCCGATGGCGTTCGTAATGAATACGTCTTTAACAAGAATGGTGGGAGACAGAGTTGGTATACTCACCTCCCACCACTTTATCCACTCTCTTGCCTTCGAGATTGCCATAATGCTCTCGAGCTGTCTGGGAAGAGCGTCACTGATTCTGGTCCCTGTTATGGGATATACGATCTCACCTTCCTCTATCATGAATGCTGCATCTCGGGGAATCGTGGAGTAGGTTCCTCCTCGGAGATTGTGAAATCTAGTATACCAGTTATTTGTGAAGATGATTCCTTTCTTCATCCCAGAAATCATCTCATCAAGTGAGTACGTGCCCGGACTAATCTCAAGATTCCACGGGTGAGGGTTTATTATTCCTGCATTTCCCGTCGGTTTGGAATGAAACTTCTTCGCTGTGGTACTATTGTGCAGATACCCTCTAAGAAATCCTTCATCTATCAAGGTGTTGTCAGTTGTCGGAAACCCCTCGTCATCAAATCCCCTTCCGGAGACACCGTCCGATGGGATCCCGACGTCACGCATGGATAAGGAATCCACCC
>JACZWF010000223.1 GCA_022572285.1 Nitrososphaerota archaeon
GGACACCATTCACCCTTAACGAGATAGAGGCCGTGAATATCTCAAGTCTCGATTGGGGCTCTCGAGTCTGAAGTTGTAGTTCTTCTGCCGGAGAAACTAGATCTCCAACACCAACTAATCCGCCCGGAGGAGGAGCACCTGCTGATGTAGACTGCGTGCTAAAGAGGCTGAAGAAATAGAAAGGTAGCGAACTAAAAAGAAGACCAATGCCAAATATGGCGACTACCACAATAAGGATCTTAGACTTAGAGCCAACCATAGCAACTCATCCTTAGATCCCTAGAAACTCATCATACATATTGAGCAGAGCATCTGGCGTCACTACCCTATGACGGCCGGCTATTCTTTACCGTATGGTTGTTCCATCTGTTCTTTACACTGTATACTACCAGCACGGCTAAAACATGGGAAGGCCTGCTCTGTGTGTTAGATAGAGATACAGTGGTCTTGGAGCCAAAGATCCAGATGCGCGCGCTACGCCCTTCACTCTCGATGATATTTGGAGAGTTGCATGCTAAGGATTTGCTTAATTAATTAAGTGGATATCCCTCGACCCTTAATTCTAAAATTATGGAGAGAGGATATTCGTGTTACTCAACAGCGTATCTTACCGGCGTCTTGTGACTATCTCTCTAGGGTTTCCTTCATCTTATTGTGCCCTTCAACTAAGTAGTTCTCCATGTCTTTCCTGATCTTTATTGCATCGAGAATCTTACCCAGAATCGAATATGGAGGCTCATATTCCCATGTCTCAATAACTCTTGTCCCTATCTCTGTCTTCTCAAGGATGGTAGTATCTCTGAAGCTCTTGAAGTCGCCCCCAACACCCTCCAACACCACCCTCTCACCTGGCACCAGATCTGAGAACTTCAGCGTCATCTTCATGTTTCGCCCTCCAACCTGACCAGAGATATCAAAGATGTCTCCAGCCTTTGGCTCACCCTCGTATCTCACCTTCGCCTCGACGTTTCCTGGGAATCCGCTTGCAAAGAGCTCGGGATTAATTATGTAGTCATAGACCTTTTCTGCCGGAGCTCGAATCTCGAGAGTATGCTCTAGCTTTGTCATGGTAAGCAGGTCCTCGAATACGGATATTAAGTATTGATTGGTGCGCGCGCGCTATAAGGCCTTGGCACGTCTGCTTAGGAACAACGAGTCGAAATAAGGAAAGTAAGGAAAATTTGGAAAGCGAGTTTCCTAGGTCTGGCTACTTTGCTGGTGGTTTTCCTACACCCAGTTTCTGTTTTGAGGTGCTTTGAGCATCATGTATTCGCGCCTAAACCTATATAGCTGCAATTGACCATCTGTTATTCAATTATCAAGCATACGAAAGATGCTGTATTACTTGGAACGGATACTCTGTTCACCTTGGGAAGCCCTGCGATCGCTAAAGGATATCATAATAAACATTTGATATTGCATGAGCAGAATTGTGTCGTAGCTCATGAAGGAGTTGACCCACTCTGGGAGAACATGGGAATCCTTCAGCATATTTCAACGCAAATAACAACGACCCTCAAGCGCAATGAACGGCCTAGTAAGGTGGGCAAGACTATCCTGAACCATTTCAGAGCGAGATACCTGAAGCTCGGGATACCTCAGCACATGTCGTTCCAGATCTGTGGCTTCGAAGAAAGCAATCCTGTGATAGTTGACGTGGGTTTACGATCGGAGGAAACGCGCGCGCTGTTATAGATCTCTGTCGAATGTATCTGAATCGGATCAAAAAAATAGTCGAAGAAACCTATTCTGAGTTCCCGTAGAAGCTCCGAGTATTAGCCCTAAGATTTTTGAACGAGGAGGGTCTACCCTATGTAGATGGGCCGACAATCTTCCATTGCAATCGCTCTGATAGTTGTTGCCATTGTCGCATTTGGGGCCGGAGTTCTTTATGTAACATATTTTGTGGGTAGCGGTCCAATTCTGTCTTCAGAGCCTAGAATTCGACTTACCGACATAACAATAAGCTACCCAGCGGGACGGGAACCCTTAGGCTGCTTAGGAGCCCCGAACAGTTTCTTCCTTCCAGTTACGATAAGCTTCAACTTGGTTAATAGCGGTGAAGTTGACGGATTTGCAACCGTTGAAATGGTAGCAAGGGGTGAAGTCGTGAATTCAAATGAATATTTTGTAAGGACTGATACTCGGGAACCAAAATCACTTAGCAAGGAGTTGATCTGCAATATGGAGGAAGGCGAGATCAGCGTTAGGATTGCAGCCTTGGAACGGGGCTAATGCGTTCGATTCTTTGCCCAATTAAAGTCCATAAAATTTCGTGATTGTGTATTCTGATAATCTAAACTGGGACTATTCGAAGTTAGTCCCGTAATTAATTCATCCGCTCGGTAGTAGACTAGCTGTGATCCCAAGCAGCCCCACAGCCATCGTAATTAGAATTCCGATAAACCATTTTGTCAAGCCCGCCACTCTTCCTAGTTCG
>JACZWF010000224.1 GCA_022572285.1 Nitrososphaerota archaeon
CAACGCAGGGACCGTCCGAATCAACCTACAACCGGTGGCGCTACCGCCGATCGCACGCCAACTGCTGCAGAGGCTCGAGCTGGCGTCGTCTGGCCACCAGCTCGTGCTGGTGGGGGCCAACGACGTTCCAGACGTGATCGCGGACCGTGACAAGCTCCTCCAGGTGCTCGGTAATCTCCTGGACAACGCCGTCAAGTACAGCCCGGAGGGTGGCGAGATCTCAGTCTCGTTCCGATCGGATGAGGAGCGCGGACGGTTAATCACCTCCGTGCGCGACCCAGGCATCGGCATCGCGCCGCGAGATCAGGCGCGCGTGTTCGAGATGTTCCACCGGGCGCGCCTTGACGAGGCGGCAACGATCAGGGGCACCGGGCTCGGTCTTCACGTCGTCAAGTCCTACGTGGAACTCATGGGCGGAGCGGTGTGGGTCAGCAGCAAACATCACCACGGGTCGACGTTCTCCTTCGCTTTGCCGATCGCAAAGCCAGCTGAAATAGCCCCCATACTAAATGCGATGGCTGCTGCTATAAACTTCAGTCCTTCCGACGAAACTGCGGCCTCTTGAGCATACGCGTTCGGCATGTTCATCATGATAAGGATTGATATCAACGGCAAAAGTATCAGAAGGAACTTTCTCAATCAAAACAACTCCTTTCTAATTATATCAGCGAATCCATTTTCAGGCGCTTATAAGCCTTCTCTTGAGTCTTTTTAAGAGATGACTCCAGCTTATTTAGGCTTTGATCATACTTTGCTCTGATGCGAGCGCGTGCCTCGGCGAATTCCTTACTGCTCAATTCGCTCTATTGACTTCCTTTCGAGGATAGCCTTTACATGCTTCAATCTAACGAAATCTTCCCTCTCCCTCTCTTCCAAGGTCGCAGCTATGAACTTGACCCCTTCCTGATAACCAGGAATTATTACGAACTCTAGAGCGTTAATCAATCTCTGTGTTCGCTCGAGCTCCCTTGCCAACCCGAGAATTGCAGTCTCGACTTCAGCTGCTTTCAAAATCTTTGGTAGTACTCCCCTCATCATTTTAGTGGCCTCATCGAGGTTCGAATTCGTATCCGCGAATCCATAAGTCAAACCTGCGCTTCTATCATTTATCGTTATGGTTGGCACCTTGACGTCAACTATTACTCTCACGTCAACATTAACTTCAATTTGCGACGGTGTCATCTCTGCTATCGATTCTAGCCGGGAGGGACCTAAACTCAGATATGCATTATAAAGTGCCCTATAGGCATTAGAAAGAGGCTCTCCCATTTCATCTCTCGCCTTGCTTGCCTCATCTATCATGTCATCAATTCTCTTAAGCAATACATCCCTCTTATCTTCCAAGATCTTATGTACTGATCTCGCGACAGTAAGACTCCTCTTAATTCTGATAAGCTCTATCTTTGTAGGAAGAGGTCTGTTGCCCGAACTCAGTGACAATGTCTAGTTTTCCTTTTTCAAATACTTCTTGATTTGTTCTTGCCTTACTTTAGTGAGTTCCTGCTCTGGGAGAGACGAGAACAAATCCCAAGCGATGGATAAGGTTTCGTCAAGAGTTCGATTCTCATCGTATCGCTGCCTTATGAAACTCCCCTCGAATAAATCTCCAAATTCCAAATATTTTAGATCTGGACCTGTTAAGCCGGCTTTCCCGACGATCTCCGAGAGGGCTTTGAGATCTCGCGACCTAGCATACGCGGTATAAAGTTGATTGCTGACATCCTGATGATCTCCACGGGTCTTTCCCTCTCCAATTCCGTCTTTCATGAGCCGGCTGAGGCAGGACAGAACGCCTACTGGAGGGTAGATCTCTTTTCGGAAGAGGTCTCTTGCCAAAACAATCTGGCCCTCTGTGATATACCCTGTGAGATCGGGAATCGGATGAGTTATGTCATCCGAAGGCATTGTGAGTATAGGCATTTGGGTTATAGATCCTTTCCTGCCTTTAATTCGACCCGCTCTCTCATAAATGGTGGCCAGGTCAGTGTAAAGATATCCTGGATACCCCTTCCTACCAGGCACTTCCTCCCGAGCAGCACTTATCTCTCTCAGAGCTTCCGCATAGTTTGTCATATCTGTGATTATCACTAGGACGTGCATACCCTTTTCAAATGCTAGGTACTCTGCTGTCGTGAGTGCAACTCTCGGCGTAATTATCCGTTCTATTGCAGGATCATCTGCAAGGTTCAAATATAGCACACTTCGTTTTATGGCACCGCTTTCCTCTAATGATCTTCGGAAGAATCTAGCTTCACTGTTCTGAACTCCAATAGCCGCGAAAATTACTGCGAACTCCTCCGAGTCTCCTAGAACAGTTGCTTGCCTTGCTATTTGGGCAGCAAGGAGGTTGTGCGGTAGCCCTGCACCTGAGAATATCGGCAGTTTCTGCCCTCTAACCAGTGTATTCATTCCGTCGACGACGGACATCCCTGTCTGG
>JACZWF010000225.1 GCA_022572285.1 Nitrososphaerota archaeon
TCAGGAGTCTCTACATACACCTCCCGCATTGCTGATGGCATGACATCCTTAAGCGCGTTCTCAAAGTCATCCATAGTGACTTCAAGTTTATTTAATAACTCTGGACTTAGCTTTTCCTCGTCCATCTTCAAGTCGGGAAGAACCCGTCTGAGTGTTTTCATAGCTGCCTCCTTACCCAAATACTCGACATCAGCACCAACAAAGCCATGTGTGACGGCGGCCAATCTCTCAAGTTCTACATCTGGGGTCAGCGGCATATTCCTGGTGTGTATGAGCAGTATCTCCATTCTACCCCTCTTATCGGGAACCTTGATCTCTATCTCCCTATCAAACCTTCCTGGTCTTCGCAGAGCCGGATCTATAGCGTTAGGTCTGTTGGTAGCTGCAATTACGATGACTTTCCCTCTTCCTTCTAGACCATCCATCAGAGACAACAGCTGGCTGACAACCCTCCTCTCAACCTCACCAGTAACTTCTTCCCTCTTCGGAGCAATTGAGTCGATTTCGTCGATGAAGACAATGCTCGGGGCCTTTTCTTTAGCCTCTTTGAAGATCTCCCTAAGTCTTGCCTCTGACTCGCCATAAAACTTGCTCATTATCTCTGGCCCACTAATACTAATGAAGTGGGCGCTGCTCTCATTCGCTACTGCTTTAGCTAACAGCGTTTTCCCTGTACCTGGAGGGCCGTAGAGTAAGATACCCTTTGGAGCTTCAACTCCCAGTCTTTCAAATATTTCAGGATGACGGAGGGGCAGCTCAATCATTTCTCGCACTTTCTGAATCTCGTCTCGAAGACCACCAATATCTTCGTAAGTTACTGCTGGAACCCCTCGAAGTGCCTCTCCTTTCTCGGAGATGGCAAAGACGGTCCTCTGAGTGATAAGTACAGCCTCGGTCATTGGAGTGATCCCCAAGATTTGGAAGGTGAGTCGCCCTCCGAAATAAGGTATCATGATATTATCACCCTTTGTAACCGGCACGCTCTCCAGGGCGTCAGCTAGATACCTCTCATCGATAGGGGGTATTGCCTCCAATGGCGCGACCACAACTTTTTCTGCAGGAGGAGCTTTTATCCTCCGTATCGTTATGGTATCACTAATTGCGACACCTGAGTTGTTCCGTATTAGTCCGTCAACACGAATCACCCCTCGTCCTTCGTCAGAAGGGTAGAGAGGAAGACACTTTGCTACGGTTCTTCTCTTCCCCTTTATCTCTATAATATCCCCAGTGGACGCATCCAGCGCGTCCATTGCATCATAATCAATCCTTGCAACCCCTCTTCCAACATCGCGTGTATAGGCCTCTAGAACTTTGAGCGTAACCGCGGCTTGGCTCATCTCTAAACACCACCCGACCCCCTCGCCTGCTCCTTAAATCTTGTTGTAGAGCAGTTGAGATACGCTGTCATTACAGTCAAAAGATGGGTCTATGCTAATATAAATATCATTTGACTAAAATTTCCTATAACATAGTTATCTAATGAGTGTTAGAAATGAAAATATTTCTTACATTTCTATGGCATGATAAATTAACGGCTACTCCGGCTGTCAGTTCGGGAATTGACGACCTTCAAGTATCTAGATTGGCTATAGATTGATGGTGCTCTGTGGCCAGTAGCAGGCAAGAAATATCCTCCACTTGGATATCACTTTCTCGTCTGACAGGCAGTATCCATTTGAATACTAGTTCCAGGATTGATCCTTGGCGGACGAACTATAGGGCGCCGAAACTATATTGCTGGACAATGACCGATTGAGCTTGGAAGTCACGTGGATCCCTTCAGAAAAATTAACAGAGTGTAGTACGAAGCTCGGCGATACTCTCGTAAGGTGAAGCAGCGTCCATTCCATTATATTAATCTAGAGTTTCATAAATATGGAGCGTTGGTAAGGTTTCCGTAATGACTCTATCCGACCTAATCACGATATTGATATAAGTTAGTTTGTTCAACAATCTCCATGCGACGGGATATGCGGCCTTTGTCTGGGTCTCAGATGTAAGATATCCGTCCAATTTCTTGGTATTGTAGATGACCCACAGGGTTGCAGTTCTTCATAGGGACAATTG
Source organism: Nitrososphaerota archaeon (assembly GCA_022572285.1). Classification (GTDB taxonomy): domain Archaea; phylum Thermoproteota; class Nitrososphaeria; order Nitrososphaerales; family UBA57; genus B1T1B5. The sequence continues at coordinate 2,068 of JACZWF010000225.1, forward strand.
CTTATCAAAAAAATGCAATCTTGAGTGCATTAACTTCTGTCCTGTCAACAAGGATGGAAGCGAGTGCATAGTGCTAGGGGCTGATGGAAAGGCCATAATCAGTGAGCCCCTTTGTACGGGGTGCGGGATCTGCATCCAGAAGTGCCCATTTGATGCAATAACAATCGTTAACCTGGCTGAAGAGCTTTCGGAGCAGAAGGTACATCAGTACGGCAATAATACCTTCAGACTTTACCGACTGCCCACTCCACGAAAGGGTTCTGTAGTAGGACTAGTCGGAAGGAACGGGGTAGGGAAAACCACTGCCCTTAACGTCCTGTCAGGGAACCTCAAGCCTAATCTTGGGAACTACGA
>JACZWF010000043.1 GCA_022572285.1 Nitrososphaerota archaeon
GTTCTGTTGATCCCGCGGCGGCGTTCGGTCCGTTCTCTCGCCGCGGGACTTGGTTGGGGCGCGCTGGCCGTCCTGGCCATCGAAGGCTCGCAACTGCTCGTGATCAGCCGGTATTGCACTACCGGCGACGTGATCACGGGTTTTGCCGGTGTGGCGCTTGGTGTCTTTGCGATGCGACGCTGGCGGGGAGCGAACCGATTCGAAGACTCTGGCCAACAGAGTGCTGCGCTATCCCGTCGTAACGTCGTCCTGCTGGGGGCAGCGGCCTGTTATGCCGTTGTGCTTGTGCTGGTGTTCTGGGCGCCGCTGGAGTGGATCAGCGGTTCGGAATTGATAAGGGATTGGTTTTCAGAAATGCGTTCTTTATACCCCTGGCGATCTGAAATCCCATCTACGACAACCAAGCGCGCGCAGTCGGGATCCAGTCCTAAATTTTTAAACTCATACTTTAAATCAATCCAATTGGGTCAGATTGTTGAGGCCGTCAGACATCTCAACGTGGCCGGTACCCTAAAGATGGGTAGCCAAGTCGTGGTGTAGATTGGGAGCATAGGAGGCTGTGGTTCAAAAGAGCAGTGACCTCTCGGTCGTGGGTTCGAGTAGACTTCTTCGAGAGTCCCACCGACGGCCCTCCCAACTTCATCCATACGATCTTAATTATGGTGAACTTAGTCTAGCACTTGGCGTTAAGAGAGCAACGTGGAGGGGAGGAGAAGATTCATGTTAATTGTGGCAGGCTTTACCGCGCTGGGCGTTGGTTATCTCCTCTTCCCTTTTTTTACCTCTGCTATGATCCCCATTCAAGATTTTCAATTCCACCCATCTACACTGAGAATTGAGACAGGGGCCAGAGTAATCTGGATCAACTATGATGTCGAACCGCACGATGTAGTATCTGGAATACCGGGCGTGCGAGATCAGAGGTATCTATCAAACGTACTTGGTCCAGGAGGGACCTTTGCCTTCACCTTTACCGAACCTGGAGAGTATGAATACTATTGCTCCCTATATCCCCACATGACCGGAAAGATCGTTGTGGAAGACCCATAGTATTACTGCCAGAGTTCTAGAATTCTCAAAGGCGCATGAACAAGCTTCAATTTAGAATAAACATACTCATATACGTAGAGAAATTTCCAATGGTCTTGCATGGCGCCATCTCCATCATTCCTGCTTAAAATAATTGACCAAGCTCATTCCCAGTACGCTGAAGCCAGGTTCCATTCCAGGAAATTTAACGAGGTGAGGATAGGGAATGGAGAGCTCGAGGAAGCAAGATTCACAACTCTTTCAGGCGTAAGTATAAGGGTCCTCATCGAAGGGGCATGGGGCTTCAGTAGCTCATCCTCACTCGATGAAGAAAATCTATTAAGATGCCTAAAAGATGCATCATCGATTGCAAAGATTTCCTCGCGAGGAGTAGCTAACGAAATTCTGAAGCTCGGAGATGCAAACCTTGCAAAAGGGAAGTTCTTTAGCTCATCCGGTGACTCCCTTCACTCTCATTCCACCGAAGAAAAGATAGCCCTGGTACGACAAATCGAGAAACTCGCAAGGAGCAAGTCACCAGTGGTAAAGTCAGCGATCTGTTCCTATAGAGAGATCATGGATGAGAAGATTATTGTGACAAGTGACGGCGGTGCCGCCGAGCTTTACGACATGAAGCCCGAGTTTAGAATAACGGCGATTGCGTCAGAGAAGGGTGAGGTGGTGAGTGCCAGTGAATCATCCGGAGTCACTGGAGGATGGAAGAGGCTGTTTGAGAGGAGAAGTCCCGAGGAGATGGCAGAAAGGGCTGCTGATATTGCTTCTAGGCTAATCAAAGCACGGCAACCGAAAGGCGAACGTGCTACTGTGATACTCGATCCTGGAATGGTAGGTTTGATATCTCATGAGGCAATCGGCCACACCGTAGAAGCGGACTTTGTACTTTCTGGATCCGTAGTAAAAGGGAAGATAGGAAAGAAGGTTGCAAGCGAGCTTGTCACCCTTATTGATAGTGGTCCGGGCAGCATCAAGCCAGGTGCAGGAGGAACGATCCTGGTTGATGATGAGGCGGTGATTGCTCAAGAAACGGTCATCATTGATCGTGGTATCCTCTCATCATACCTTCATAATCGTGAGAGTGCCGCACTATTCGATGTAGAATCAACGGGGAACGCTCGGGCCTTCGAATACACCGATGAACCCCTGATTAGGATGAGAAATACCTACATCAAACCTGGTGATTATGACTATGACGAAATGGTAAGGGAGGTCGGCCATGGCTACCTACTGAAAGGGCCGATGGGAGGTCAAGCTGACGCCAACGGAGAGTTCATGTTCGGCGCACAGGAGGCATACCTTATTAAAAATGGTGAGATAGGAGATCTACTCAGAGGAACTACAATTAGCGGCCAGGCATTCGATACCTTGTCGTCTGTAGACGCAGTAGGCAAAGATTTTGGCTTTGAGATAGGTTCGGGTTATTGTGGCAAGTGGCAGATGGCAAAGGTCGATGGTGGAGGTCCCCACATCAGGTGTGAGACAATTGTTGGAGGAGTAACATTCAGTTGATTGATCTCTTGGAGGCATGTCAGATCGGCAAAGAAAGAGCTCTGCAGTTTGGAGCTACTGAAGTAGAAGTATATGGGAGATCGACCAAAGAGGTAGAATCATTTCTTGAGAGGAATGACATAAAACTGGGAAAGAGCCATAGTCATGCGATCCTGGGAATTAGGGTCTTTAAGGAAAGGGCCATGGGCTTTACATCCCTAAATGAACTAACAGTAGATAATATCGAGAAAGCGGCACGAGATGCATTGAAGATAGCAGGCATGACTCCGCGTGATGAAAACAATCTCTTACCTAAGAAGTCATCTTCCATAATCCATGCTGGTCTTTATGATGAGGCCGCAGAGGGTTTTGGCCCCTCAGACTCCCTTGAGGTTGCTCTTGATATGCTCAAGACCGCCAAATCTCATGATCAAAGGGTGACCGTTGACAGCGGTGCATTCAATTCATCAATATTTGACAACGTAATTTGCACGTCTAGTGGCATTGAGAGATCCGAGAGAATTAGTCTCTTTTCGTGGGCGATAATGGGGATGGCCACCGAAGGCCCCGAGGTATCTAGTTTTGATTACCAGGTAGGTTCAACGCACGAAATGAGAGGGATTAATGCGACGACTGCCGCCAAGGTCTTTGCAGAAAATGTTGTGAACTCCCTTGGAGCGAAGCGAATAGAGAGTTTCACAGGTGAGATAATTCTAGCACCCCAAGCTTTGATGGAACTCATCTTACAAACAATCGTATCATCCCTTAGATCTGATAATGTTCAGAAAGGCAGGAGTAAGTTCAAGGACCGGTTGGGAGAAAGTGTGGCATCTGAACTCCTAACCATAAGGGATGATGGCACTAATCCTAATGGGCCTGGGGCCTCGAGCTTCGATAGAGAAGGGGTCTCTACCTCACCGATAGTTCTAATCCACAATGGTGAGCTCAAATCGCTAATGTTCAATACATATACAGGGTCAAAGGCTGGCACGGAAAGTACCGGACATGCGGCCGGCAGCCCGAGATCATCACCGAGTGTTGGCCCCAGCAATATAACGATCGACCCAGGACAAACGTCTAAGGAGAGTCTGGTCAGTGACCTGGAAAAAGGCCTTCTCGTAACTCGATTCTCAGGAAATACTAGCGCCGTGAGTGGGGATTTTTCGGGTGTGGTTAAGGGAGGTTTCCTAATTGAAAGAGGGGAGATCATGCACCCCATCAAGGAAACGTTAATTGCAGGTAATATTTTTGACCTCTTAAGAAACATTAAAGCTATTTCGAAGGAAAGAGAATGGGTGGAATCAGCGCTACTTCCTTACATGCATATTGAAGGTATCTCCATAACTGGCGGATGAAACTCTGAATAAATATCCTAGTTTGTACAGCGCGGTAGGGTCCTGGCGACACTCGCAAGCTACGACGGGCGTTCTGACCGCCTAAGAGGCGGGATGACGACCTAATGCTGGGTGTCGGGACAATCCATAAAGCCCAAGCTGAGCGCCATAGAACTAAATAGATCCGCTATGGAATTTCGTCGGTAATGATAAAGGGTCTCCGGCTTGCAGCTCTGGCAAAGGATGGCAGTACAGTGAAGAAGTCCTCCGCCAAGCTAGAGGAGATACGCCCAACACTTCAAGACTTCTCCCTTTCATGGTTAGAATTTGTAGTCGATGATGTCCCAAGAGGAGCTCGCGAGATAGCAGAAGAGCTCGGAATTACACTTGATCCATCCTCTGTCCTGCGCGGATATTACTCAAATTATGAGGATGCGGGAGAGGTCCTTGGGGTGACGATCCCGCTAATTCGTTTCGCTGCAGGAAACGTTGATCCCAGCCCTGTTCTTATCTATCTGACCAAGAACAGGGTGCTGTCCATTCATGATGAAAGCGTCGAGAGGTTGTTGAGGCTCTCAGCCTATTCAGATCAATTCATGAGGAAGCTCCCAAGTGCCCCAGAAGACTGGGTGGATAGACAGACGCTCCTCTTTGCAAGGATTATTGATGAAATTTCAGAACGTAATTATGATACATTGAGATTAATTGTCGAACGGGCGCAGACGATCGATATAGAGCTAACAGCCGAAAGAAGGCCGATCAAGATTGTGACACTCGAGTTATCAAAAATGAAAAGGGCGATCCTCACTTTTCTCACTGCTGTGTGGGCAACCTTCACCACTGTCCACTCCCTGAGGCATGGAGATCGTGAGATGCTAACGGATAAGCCGGAACTCCTTTCGAAATTCGATATTATTCTAGCCGACTTGGACAGACAGATACAGTTAGCCGAGCATGTTCTTGAGGTTCTCTCTGCAGGGATGAATGTTGTTCAGACAGACGTCGCGAATCGGCTTTCGACGATTATTCTGTGGCTCTCAGTCATTGGAACAGCGGTCCTGGTTCCTAATACCCTAGCGACCATCTTTGCCATAATCCCGAATGCTGAATCACTGTTCGGAGAATTGATGATTATTATTATTATTTCTACTATTGGAGCGTCATTGGTAAGCTATATGGCAGCAAGCAGGATTCTAGGCGGTCGTAAGATGGAACATGGATTTGACTCCGATCCTGAATAATCGATTACAGTTAGATTATTTAGGGGCCCTTGCAAACGGAATCATGATGACCCAACTCAGGTGCCCCGATTGTGGAAAAAATGCCCGCATGACGTCCGAGTCCAACCCTGTGCGCAACACGATTCGTGAGACGGTCAAGTGTAATCATTGTGGTTATGTTGGCGTCAGAGAAAAGGCCCCTAACGTGACCCTTGGCGACTGGGTAAAAGTTGCTGACTAGATGCGCTCAGCATCTAGGTATCACTAGAGATGCCAGTTGAAGACCTCAAGGATTATGACTTCCGGGATCCAGCAGTGTTCGAAATACCCAAGATCTCTATAACAGATATCCTTCATATCTCAACCAGAGATCATCCGAACCAAGTCGGTATAAGATATCAAGGATACGATCTCACGTACTCTCAGTTAGATGATTTGTCTACAAAATTGGCTCTATCCCTACTCAAGCTGGGGGTAAGGAAACGAGATAGAGTGGCACTCCTACTTCCCAATATTCCTCAATTTCCTATCTCTTTCTTCGCTATCCTTAAGATCGGTGGCATTGTAGTTCCCCTCAATGTTCTCTTCAAAGTACGAGAGCTACGTAAGCTACTGAGTGACTGTGAGGCTGAGTTTGTAATCAGTTGTTCAGATAATCTTCGAGGGGTAGACTATTTTCAGTCACTCTCAGAATGTAGGAGCCAATTGTATCTAAGGGAAATAATTACTACAAGCGTTCTCGATTATCTTCCTACGTTGAGTCGACTCTTGGCTCCTTTCGTCGGGCTGAGGAAACGAAGACCTCCACGCACTATTGATCTTCGCAACCTGATTCATTCTTCGGATGGAACTAATCTTCCTCAGATTAGGGTTGATCCATCACACGATACCGCAGTCCTCCAGTACTCAAGCGGGACAACAGGTCCACCAAAGGCTGCTATGCTTTCTCATGAGAATATCGTGTCGCAGACAGAAATCGTTTCGAGGTGGATCATGACTCGAGAGTCAGAGGAAGTCGGATTGATTGTTCTCCCTCTATTTCACGTATTCGGATTAGCTTCGATGTTGATAATCCTGAGATCGGCCGGGAGAGTCGTTCTTGTTCCACGATTCGATCGAAAAGTAGTATTGAGGACCATTGAGAAAGAAAGAGTTACTCTTTTTCCAGGCGTTCCAGCTATGTTCTCTTCGCTTTTGGATAGCCAAGACCTAGACGAATACGACCTATCTTCCTTGCGGGTATGCTTCGCAGGAGCGGCATCACTTTCACCCGAAGTTGCGCGAAATTTCGCTAAATCCACAGGATCGCCGCTGGTTGAACTCTATGGCCTGAGTGAGGTCTCTGGGGCTGCAGTCTTTAATCCTCTAGACGGTTCTGCCAGGGTCGGATCTATTGGACTTCCCTTACCAACCATCAAAATAGAGATATTAGATCTCGAAGGTTCAAGAGCTCTTCCCCCTGGAGAAGTCGGTGAGATTGCAGTCAAGGGACCAACAGTCATGATGGGGTATTGGCATGATCGGAACAAGGTGGTAGACGAAGATGGTCGGTTACGAACTGGAGATCTAGGTAAGATAGATCACGATGGATATCTGTACTTCCTCGATAGGAAGAAAGATCTAATAAACGTGTCTGGTTACAAGGTTTTTCCAAAGGAGGTCGAAGATGTTATTGCCGAACATCAATCAGTAAAAGATGTAGCTGTAGTTGGGTCGAAGGACGAAGCGATGAATGAGGTTGTCACTGCATTTATTTCTCTCAAATCTGGAGCTAAGGTCTCCACCACAGATCTCGTAAATTTTTGCCAGGAGAGAATTATCCATTACAAAGTCCCTAGGCGGATCGAGATTAGGAATGAACTTCCTAAGAGCATCATCGGGAAGGTGATCAAATCGTCCCTCAGGTGAGGAGCCAATTGAAGTTTCACCTAAGATCTTCTAACCCTCTTATTTCTTTTCTGAAGAGATCGACAACCATCTCCAGATAGTCTGACAGTGAACTCCTGAAGATGAGCACATGTCGATAGTTTTGCGCCCTCTCCAGAAAGTTTTCGAAGAAGATGAAGGCATCATGAGCTTTGGGTCCATATAGAGTCAGGAATCGCTGATTCTTGGATGACATCCCTTCACCGTCTTTGTCGAAGAGGTTGCGGCGCTTCAATGAGGCGATAGCGAAAGCATTTCTAACAAGCAAAGCAGCGTCAACGAGACGATCTCCAGTCGGACGCTCAGAGATCCATTCAGCAAAAAACCGGCGAACCATTTTTATCTCCCGCTCTGATCGAAAGATTTTGAATACCGCGTCATCAACTAGAATATTCTGTAGATGATTGAAACAGTCCATCAAGACGCGAGCTTCTATCTCCGTTAGGCCATTCTTCATGACGATTCCGTTCATCAGTTCTTGAATCAGTTCGGCCTGATGCGAGGGCATCTGTTGTTCTATGTAATATATATGAGCGAGCTCATGTACCAGGAGGCCGCCGAGCATTTCAGAGTCCAAGGCCCAAGATGATACGATTATGATGTGGCCATCTCCTTCCTTTTTTGCATATCCCATAAATTCCAAATCCGAATCGACCTGAATAGATACTCTAGCCCGGACCGGGAACCCATCCTTCTTCATTCGATCGAGCGCCCAGTCTAACGACCTCGTTAGAGTAATATCCAATATCTTACTCACTCTAGGAAACCTTCCCTTGGCAAACGTACGGTCCATGTTGTGGTGGTCATCTTCAGGCCTTCGTTTTTTTCTTTGACTGTCTAGAACTCACGTATTCAATTAAAGCAGCCACCATCGCTCCCAGCTTATAGATGTCAGGCATTACGTTAACTCTAACTCCGTGTGACTCGATCTCTTCTTTGGTAGGTTGTCCAATTGCTACTACAATCTGGCCTCTATTCAGTGCCTCGACAAGTTTTTTTTCGAGGGAATACGTTTGGGCTAGACTGAAAAGATTCCTTACTGACGGAGGGCTAGTGAAGGTAACAACATCTATAACGTTAACAAGAACGTCCTCGATGAGCTTTCGAATCCTAGTCTCCTGAGGAGGAATGGATCGATAACCCATTGTATTCAGGATTTCGGCCCCCTGTGACGAAAGTTGGGTTGAATAATCATATATGCGGAATTCGGACACCACGGCTCCTGCCCTTGTGAGGTCCTGGCCGAGACGCACGGTCTGTGATCCATGCCACAGGATGACGACACGCTTCCCTTGCAGATTATCTTTCATTAATTCTCGCGCTACCCCCTCTGCGGTATTGTCGTGAGTGCTAGTGGGCATAATCTCCACATTTACGCCATGCTTAGCTAGTGCGCCCCTGGGCTTCTGGCTTCTTGCAACAACTTTTGTTTGAGCCAGTGATCTGATGAAATCGTTCTTCAATCCAAAACGTTCAGCAATCTGCATCACGGCATAAACTCCAGGCCCGGTCATGAACACGGTGTAGTCAGGTTTCCCTCTGATGACCTCGTTTATCAGATTTTGAACGTCCGATTCAGCCGTGTCTCTAGTTCCTATACCGATTGTCGGAGCAACATATGGAATACCGCCGTTACTCGAGATTAAGTGCGCGAGCTCATTCGCTCTTCTGCTACCTGTGACTGCGACCCTCAATCCTTGAAGCGACATTTGATATGACCCTCTGAAACCTCATTCTAGCTATCCTTCCTTGAAATCTATGAAGTACCTATTCGAACAGTGATTCGATAAATACCTTGATCAACTCTTGTGGTGGATTCTACGTGATGACCTTCCTTAGAGACAGCCGCAGGGATATTCAGTGTTGATGGCATGTGGTCAACAAGTACGTCCAAGATGTCGCCGTCAGTCATCTTCTTGATCTCTTTCAGAGTGAAGATGACCGGCCATGGGCATATTTGTCCGGTTAGATCTAATGTTCTTGGAGCGTTTTCTTTCTTCAATACTACCCCTTCCTTATTTCGACTTCGCTTAGGAGTTGAGCAGATGCTATCATCTCATTCACAACATCGCCTGTTTCGAGTCTCCCACCACCTTTTCCGGTGATCGTCCCAATGATTCTTGGATCGTGGCCCTCTCGCCTCAGCTTTCGCATGATCCCTGAGATTAATCCTTCCTCGCCAATGAAGGCTACTGCACCATTAGTCCCTGAAGTTGCGTTATCCATTAAGAAATTTTCTGTAGCGAACCTGACATAGTTAGGGTATTTCACTGGTAGCTCATCTAAAGAAATATCCACTTTGGTCTTCTCCGCTATCTCTTTGAAGATAAGGACCCCGGGGCCTGACATATCTCCAGTGGCAACTAGATGTTCCGACGTGATAAACGCCTCATCTTGTTCGGGCAGGAATTGGTTTACTATCTTCCCAATACCTAGGTTTGGCTCCCGCATGGTTTCGATGACTCCATTTTTCGCCATCTCGAGAGCTTTCAAGGTATC
>JACZWF010000044.1 GCA_022572285.1 Nitrososphaerota archaeon
AATACCCAACCTTCATTCTACATGTGTGTTGAGTTGCAAGAATGAACTCTTTTAGGACGAAGATTTCTGGGTATCCTAATAAAGAGCCACCCATTCGATGGATTTATGAGCGCACGCAATGAAAAGCACGATGATCCTACCCACAGGGTCTTCGATAGTCTTGGAGGCCCCTAGTAGATGATCTCGATAATTGGAGCGGGGAGAGTAGGAAGTACAATAGCTCTGCAGCTGGTACTCCGAGAGGTTGATGATTTACACCTTATCGATGTTGTGGAGGGGCTAGCAAAGGGCCAGGCTCTTGATTTAAGTCAGATGGCATCAGGATCTGACTCCGATATCAAGATCACGGGATCCGATAATTATGGCTCGTTGAACGGTTCAGACCTTATAATTATACCGGCTGGATTTGCGCGAACTCCTGATATGACAAGGCTCGATCTCCTATCAAAGAACCAAGAGATCGTAAAGTATGCGTCCCAAAAAATTAAGGAGTTTGCTCCATCAGCGATAGTCCTGATAGTGACGAATCCAGTAGATGTCATGACTTACCTTGCGTTGAAGATTACCGGCTTTCCCCGAGAGAGAGTCTTTGGAATGGGTGGACTTCTGGATAGCTTGCGTTTTAAGACTGTTATCTCATCGATCCTGGGCATCTCTTACAGATCGGTCGACACACTCGTAATTGGTGAACATGGAGAGAATATGGTACCGCTTGATAGATTCTCTTCTTCCAATGGAATTCCGATAAGGGCTTTAATTTCGAAACAGGAGTTGGAAGATGCAGTTCTTGAGACTAGAAAATCGGCCGCCCAGGTCATATCCCTAAAGGGAGCTACGACATTCGCTCCTTCGCAGGCAGTAGCAACTATGGTTGAGGCTGTTGTATCTGACAAGAAATCGCTGATCCCCACATCGGTCCTTCTTGAGGGAGAATTTGGTGTTAGCGATATCTGCATGGGGGTGCCTGCCATCTTGGGTACCGGTGGCGTTGAGAGGATTATAGAGTTAGAATTGGATGTTAGTGAACGTGAACAATTCGCCAAAGGTCAGGCTTCCCTAATTAAGGCGATTGGGGAGATGGCTATATGACCTGCCAAAATTTATCTTCTTACTCTCTAGGTTCCTAGGCCATGATGTTTGTTCTCTTGTGCAAGCTAGGACCTAATACCAGCTAGCATTACTCCTCTGGCGGAGTCAGAGTTGAGTACGGATCAACTATTGTACTGCATGTTCTGCGATCTGGCGCGGGATTTTGACAACGAAGGGAAGTTGGGATATGAGGAAGAAAGTATCTGGCGGCGCCATTTGGAGATGGTCCACGATCTGCTCATCTAACTCATTCGTTGTTCGCTAACTCAAGTACGACCTCGAGCCATGCATTAGAAACGTTTTTGAGATTATATCCCCCTCCACCCAGTGCAAGAATTCTTCCTTCACTGAACTTGTGTGCTATTCTATGGAGGCTCAAAGTAGCCAACTTGTGGCTGTTTGGCGTATATCGTAAATGTGTAATTGGATCGCCCTCCAAGCCATCAGCCCCACATTGAAAAATGATTAGTTGAGGCTTAACCCAGTTCGCAAATATTTCTGCTTCCAAGAATGCTTCCTTGAATTCAAGGTCTCCAGCACCCCTTGGAAGAGGTATGTTTTTCTTGCGACCGGTCGCCTCGCCTATCCCACGCTCATGTCTGAATCCAGTTCCGGGGTACAGGTACCGCCCATCTTCGTGTATATCAACAACGTAAACTGCGGCGTTATCATAAAACCCATAAAACACTCCATCCCCGTGATGTGCATCTATATCCACATACAATATTCTTTCGAGTCCCGCCTTTTGCGCCTCAATAATAGCTATCGCGGCATCATTGAATACGCAGAACCCTGCCGCGCTGTCTTTTTGCGCATGGTGCAATCCACCAATTGGATTGAATACATGATCTATCTCGCCTCCAAGTAACATCCTAAGCCCTTTTAGAGTGGATCCGACCGATGTGCTTGCTGCCTCGAAAACCCCTTTAAATGATGGAGTGTCGCCTTTATCCAGGTAGCCCAAACCCCGCCTTGATGACTCTTTCACAAAATCTAAATACTCCGAGGTGTGAAAAGAAAGAAGTTCTGACTCGTTTGCTCGCGCGGGTTCGGATATCCTGAGGTTTTCGTATGCTGGAAGAATCTCTCTTATCCTTTCTTCAAATAGCTCTACTCTTCTAATGCTGAACGGATGCCCGTTTGGAAAGGAGTATTTCTTTAAATTTTCGCCCAGGATTACGGCGACGGAGTGCATGGCCGTTTTTTCCTCTTCAGACCGAGATCACTTCATCCATGTAACAGGTGAGTCTATCAACTAATTTCTTCTCTCTCCGAGAAATACCGGTTTCGAGATCATCTAAGAGGATCGTTCCCCTAAAAGCAGTTCCGATGAAGGTGTGGGACTTTGATATGGCCTTAAGAAGTATTGCAAGTGGCCCCTGATGGAGGTACATTGTTACGTCATTCATGAATAAGGCTCTAGTAGGACTCGATATGAACTTTCGCAACTGAACCGCTATGTTTTTGGCATTCCATATCGCCAATTGATTAATTTCTCGTCTATCCGCTCCCTCTATTCTGGGTTCATACACTCGCCTTGGGACCAGGAGGCGTATACGGTCCAAATAGGCAATGGATTCAAGCAAAGAGTTTCTGCCTGCTCCTTTCATATTTCGTTGAGGCGCCATGTCAATCGCGGATATTCCTCGATATTGACGCGCAGCTCCGTCCTCCAGTATCTTGCAAAGGAGCCTTGTCTTTTCGGAATTTAGATTCCCTAGAATAATGGTCTTTTTTCCCATGAACTTGTTGAAATCGTAAGTCTTCATTGGAATTTGCACTCGAGATTCCCCCTTACTTTGGATGCTTCATAGCCAAGGATGCAATTCTTCTGGCCTTAGGGAGATCTTTCTTCGAGTTGACGTAGAGGAAGGAGTAGAGATCGGGATCGAGCGATTTCAGCTCATGCGCGCGCGCGCGCTTCCTAGCGTAGACTGAAAGCAAAGGTTCGATTCGACCGTCACTCCACCTCGGAATTGCCGCGTCATGGTTACGACCTCCGTCGAAGAGTGCGAAAATGACGTTAGGTTTGATGAACGGGACAGTACTTGGGATAATGAATACTGACTCCGATTTGAGAGCATTTAAACCACTTGCCAAACCTGAAAGGGAGGAGCTTCGCCTCCCTTGTACGATTATCTTTACCCCAAATGGAGCTATAGTCTCGACAACTTTAAGGTCAGGCTCTTTGGAGAAGATCACATAGATCTGGTCGGCAACAGTCCAGACTGAGTCCAATACATATTCAATAAGTGTGCTTTCTTTCGCCTTGTCCAGATAGGCGGCTGAAAGCCCTAGCTCATGCGCTCCATCTGGGATTATGGCTACTCTAGATTGGTGGGACATTATGAATATCTCGTTCTATGCCTTTTAGTGATTCAATTCTGGATGATTTAAGACTTCAGGATTCTTAAGGGAAAGACGTTGGGATCGGAAGAGCAGCCTTAAATTGGGACTCGATGGTATTGGACTTGATGGTCTTCCCGCTTAGAAACCTAGTTTACGAGAGAGTTAAGGCTGCAGGCCATTTAGAAGACAAGGAATTGATTGAGTTGCTAAAAAAAGAAGGCGTGGTCATCACCCTGGGAAATCTGAACAAAGCGCTGATGCATCTTGAAATATTGAACCTGATCACCGTGAGATGGGTTGGTAAGAACAAAAGGCGAATTGAAGCTTTAAAACAGGATCCCGAAAAACCTCAGGCGATTTGGTAATCTGTTTTCTTCTTGATGTACATAAACAAGAAAAAACGGCTAGAGAGGATGAGTAAGATTGGTCGAGGAGTCTTCAAAAGAACTAGAGGGAAAGCGATCGGGTAGAAGAAGAGAGCTGATGAGCCTTGCTCTGATTGGTCTGGCAGTTTTCGGAGGGTGGTATGCATTTACAGCATTCCTTCAAACTCCCACACCGTTTTTCGTTGTTAGCAGCGGGAGTATGAACCCTGCACTCGAAGTCGGTGACATCATCCTAGTAAACGGAGGTGAAAGGATTAATTCTCTGAAGATTGGCCAGATAATCGTTTTCACCTTACCGACCAATCCAACCGGGGATCGAGTAATCGTACATAGGATAAATGGCATCATAGCACTAGCTGGGGACGTCGGGCTAAAAACTAAAGGAGATAATAATCCAAGTATCGATGGGTGGACGGTAAGAGAACGTGACTATATAGGCAGGGTGATCCTGCGAATTCCCGCTGTTGGCTGGTTAGCGATTTGGCTGGCACCTCCCTTAAATTACTATGCTGTAGTCCTGATCGTCTTATTGATTCTTGGTGTCGAGTATGGATTTGGGCGCAGAAGAGATGCTGGCGAGTTTGAGGAGATTGATGATAGCGAGAATTCAAATTAGTCCTTTTTGCCGATAACTTCCAACTTGTGCGCGCTCGTTTCTGAATACCGCACCTTGAAAGCTTTCCTCGCGGCAGAACATGTCAATCATCCGCATGCAGGACGTAGTTGCTCCGGGAACTGTTAAGCAGGGTGTAGATCTATATCAAATTGCTTCAAACCCAAAGATGTGGAGATTCGCGCCGCCCGGTTCCTTGGCTTTGTGTTGCGCGCGCGCTGAAAGTCACTAATCATATGCATGTGGTGGAGAATATCTGCCATTTCATCTATGTAACACAAGCTGTGAAGCTCTATGAGGTCAGGGCTCAGATTCTCGGCACCTCCATCGTTTCTCTCGATCAGAAGTATGCAGTTAGTAACGACCCCTCCTACGGATCGAATTTGATTAGCGGCAGATAGAATCGACTCCTCCAAGGTGACCTTATCGTCAAGAAGCATAACTCTGCCCCCGGCCCAAACGGCTCCCTCGAGAATTTTTCCACTACCATGTCGCTTTGCATAACTCCTTACATAGACGAGAGGTAGTTTTAACTCATAAGCTACAGCTAACGGGTAAATTAGACCAGAAGTGGCGATTCCACATATTGCATCGGCTTGATGGATTCCGTTGTCCTTGAGGATTGAAAAGAATGGTCGACCAGTTCCGAAAAGAATCTAAGTATGCGCGGAGCTAATCTAGGATATATGTAGCATGAACTTTCCTTTCAGCCAGGTACGGTGAACTCTCCGAATTTGAGGGGAGTTGACCCCGCTAGTGTTTTCCAATAACCCTAGCTAATCTTCTCCTTTCATCCCCCCAACTCACGTTATCAGCCAAATGCAAAAACATCATGGGATTCCAACTTAACACTTATACTCATTTCATTCACAGTACACATATTGCCAGAAATCTGGCTGCCATATGGAGATGTACAAGTAGCCCTGGATATTAAGGCGGAGAACCTCTTCAAGGTTCTGGAAAAAGAGGGTAATGCGTTAGGCCAAGAAGAAGTCCGCGAGAAGCTAGACGGACTCGAACTCAGAGGGCGCTGTGCGATCTTACTTTCGGATCCCTCTTCTCAAGATTTCCAAATACTCATCCAGCTAATCCCAATTCTAGAAAGCAAGGGTCTCGAAAGATCTGACCTGGTTCTCTTTACTAGGAAAGATTCTATTAGAAACGTACGGCGGAAAGCAGACGAATTATTGCTTAAAGTTTCTGAAACGAAGCGAAGCACCAATTCGCAGGAAGCCTTTGAAGGTCAGTCGAGCTTTGGAACGTTGTTATCCATATCCAGTACAGGATTCGATCCCATGTTTGGATTTTCCGGGGGACCGGTAGGGTTTTCCAAACTGATTGGGAGTTCGGCAATCGGAGATGCCTTTTTCTCAGAAAAACCTTCCTCGCCAGCGCCAGGTCAGAGGACGAGTTCTGCCAAGTTCATCGAGGATCTTCTTCCGGATTATTCCGACATTCCGTCAATTCAGTTCACTTCCCACGTGGGGTCTGTCTTAAATCTGTTTGTGGGGCCTCTATTCGAATGCCATAAGAATGCTTCAGAAGCACTACGTCAATCCAATCATATCAGAATTAGCGAGAAACTCAAGGGTTCGATAGTTAGCCCCGGGAGATACGTCCAGTCGACTCTATCTATAGCTCTCAAAGCCCTCTGGAACTCAATTGGATCGATTAGAGAGAAGGGAACGCTAGCGATCATCGCCGAATCCTCTGACGGTCTCGGCTCTGAAGCCTTACGGCTCTATTCGTTGGGAAGGCTAGATCTGAAGGATCGGATAAGACATGAGAAATATGTGGATGGTATGGAAGACATTCTATTCCTAAAGAGTATACAAGCAAAATATTCGACGCTTTTAGTTTCCAGTCTTCCAAACTATTATGTAGAACGTCACTTTGGTTTTTCCACAGCCAGAAGGGTAGGAGGCACGCTGAATCACATTGTGGAAAAATATGGTCCACGTACCAAATTATTCGTGATACCTCACGGTTCCGAGATATTGATCTCGGCTGGGAACAGCAACCCATGATAAAGTGAGCCCTCACATTACTGGAAAGAAATAGGATTGAATATTCTTGAATTTTGCATGATTAACTATCTTATCAGCAGCTCTAGCTCGCGCGCGCGCGCATAAGTTCCATCCCACTTTACTCTCCAATCTTAAATCTTCCCAGCGAGCTCGACAGAATTGAATAATGCAGGAGTTCCAGACCTATACTTCTGCTCTACTTGCCTACTATGTCCTGGGGAATCTATCGCTCTATGCGGCCCGCGCGCGCTGATTAAAGGCTCAAGGCCGTACTAGGTAGAAATACACCGTATGCCCTTTTATTCTTCGCCAATACGAATTGAATTAAATCTATCATTCTCTTCATTTCTTTTTCCTATTCTCCACCGTCCGTTTGACGGTGCAATCTAGAGTCTTTTGATCTCCTTGAGTTGCTCATCTCCCACTCGAGATAGCCCAATCTTTGGCACCCTACCATCCGGGTGAATTATTCATACTCTATCCAATTCGTTCTCTACCCCATGCTTCTTTGTCATGTGTTTACTGATCCCATTTGGTGTGTCTCTCCACTCGAATAACCGAGGATCTCGGATTCAGTCCCGCCACAATTGGGCAGTCCACGATGAAGCCGGCTACCCGTAGCCCGCTGAGCTATGGAGCATAGAAAATGTCACTACGACTTCACTTACTGATATCAAAATGCGGGGACGCGCGCGCGCCGAGCAGTTGTAACCTGCGTGTTCATAGACGCGAGCTTGAGTTGCAATCTTGCATATCTGGCCCAGTAAAGCACCTGCCCTCTAGATTTAGCCTCCACGTCGTGGCCGATCAGATTGCGTCAACCATCTTAAATTTCATTGGAGAGTTACATTGGAAAGGTCTGGAGAGTTACATTGGATAGGCTGTCAAGATTCCGAGATATCCTTTTGATCCTGGCCCTCCTATTATTTTCGTGGATCAGTCAAGTGCAGCCTGCCTATGCTCTGACGGCGACTATAAGGCCCGAAGGAGATTCAGATTGGCAAGGCGGAAACGAGTGGAACGTTCAAGGTGTCACTAATCGCTGGGAGGCTGTCGATGAGGTTTCTCCTGACGATGACATAAGCCAAGTACACGCGAATGACAAGAATAAGTTTCAGCTCTTCCTCCTACAGGATCCTATCGTATCGGGAAGCGTGCATTCAGTCAAGGTCTTCGCAAGGGTCAAGCAGGCAACGGTGACCGCTGACTTCAATATTCTCATTAGAATAGCCTCAACAAAGAACTACTTCAGTGACACAATCTCAACAACTGCCTCCTACTCAGTCTACACCCATGAGTGGACAACCCATCCTGGGACGGGATCCTCTTGGACATGGGCCGAATTGGACAGTTTGCAAGCCGGTGTTCGTAGTAACAAGGCAGGTATTGTTGGACAAACCAGCTATGGAGAAATCAGATTAACCCAGCTCTGGATAGAGGTAACGTATACACCTCAGGATAGCTCAAATGCACCAGGAAAGGATCCTCCGGAACCTTGGCAGATCGAGAACGAAAAGACCTATCATGCCATCTCTGTGAGTGGAAACAATACTGCTGTGAATGTGGAGTGGTGGATAGACGCCGAATCATCTGAACGGCGCAACTTCGTGGAAGGTCGGTACCTATCCGAGATCCAATGTGGAGGCAGTTATCGTGGTTGCAATGGAAGGTATACGACAAGTGAACTCCTAAGCATCGCCTTCGGCTTTGAGATAAGCAGAGAAGACATAATCTCGGGAAGTTTCCAGTGGTCGGTATTCCAGTGTTTGGTGGCTAGTTGTTATGAATGAGCGCGCGCGACGGGGCCGTTACCTTTGACTCCATAGTAGCCAACTCGATCAGTACGCCACCGATGACATATAGTGCTATTCCGAAGATTAGGTTACTCTAATGTTCGTATCGTGGGTCCATAAGTCCGTCGTCCATAACACCCTTTGACCTCATACTGATAAGGCCATTAAGCAATCCGCCAAGTATACGGATGGATCGTTTGACCATCTCAACATTCACCAGGTCAGGCTAACCAGGCTGGACTCCGTCCTCGACGGGGCCGTTAATGAGCTTCGAGTTCATGCTTACAACACCATGTACAAGTACGCCAATCATGTAGCCTTCGCGTTTGAACATGGACGTGCAAGTAGGCCTATCGCATATAATGGTTCTGAAGCCAGAACTCTGAAGCGTGGATCCAGGATGCGTTGAAATGAGAAAAAACCTCATTTTATTACAAAATCGTTGTGTATTAGCGATAATCTGCAGAAAGCGGGCGCGCATTTCCCATATCTATGCAGAGAGTATGGCCCCTTCCATTTGGTAGCTTCTGTATTCAGCTGCTCTATCCAAGAGCTCACAGATTCGGATCGCTTCAGTTTTTCAAACACTGGCTTAAGGAAGGCTTCTCTCGGCATGCCTTCCCCGACGGCAATTGTCTATTGAAAGATAATTAATCATACGGAAGGGAAGAAGAAAGGATTGTTCATGATGGTAAAGTAATAGAGTCCTGCAGCTAAAACAAGGGTGAGGACGAAAGCAATCCGTCTTTTTCTAGAGAGCGGTGATACATCGTCAAGTGGTTGCATTGCAGGGGCGCGGAAGGACATGAACAGAACTAGGAGAGCCATTAGTGCAAATCCCAGTAGAATCATGACTATTATTGTAGCCCAAGTTAGTGCTCTGTGAACCCTGCTTGAGACAGCGGCACGTGCAATATGACCCCCGTCAAGTTGCCATGCCGGGAGAAGATTTAGAAATGTAACTAAGAAACCAAGCGAAGCAGCGAAGGAGAGTGGAGAGAGCAATAGGCCCATTCCTTCT
The DNA here is from genome assembly GCA_022572285.1 of Nitrososphaerota archaeon. Classification (GTDB taxonomy): domain Archaea; phylum Thermoproteota; class Nitrososphaeria; order Nitrososphaerales; family UBA57; genus B1T1B5. The sequence continues at coordinate 9,279 of JACZWF010000044.1, forward strand.
GCTTGAGGGGCTATCAAACCCAAGATGTAGTTTGTGAAGATGTCCGTTTGAACTAGTTCCCTGACACTACCCTCACCGATCCGTCTTGAGATCTCTTGCGATGAGAGGGATACTGAAGTGAACGCACCTCCTACAGCTACTAAAAGAGTTACGGCCAGACCCGCAATGGGTCCGGAAATGCCGAGATCGAAGAGAGAGT
>JACZWF010000226.1 GCA_022572285.1 Nitrososphaerota archaeon
TGAAGAAACCATCTACACAATCACTCGTCGATATCGGAGATAAAGCATCAGTTCTAAGCCTCACGGATTTTACCTGTGCGAAGGCCGGGCCTGGTACGCTGTGGTTCTGGTGGGGAATGACTCGTATTTACAGTATCGCGGTCCACGCTGAAGAGGGAGGCAAGTTTCTGTTGGAGCCAATTACGACTATACTTGATCAGCAGGTCAAGCTTGTGGCTTGGGAAACGATATTTCTTGATTGCGGAGTCTTTCCTGCAGATTTTTCCCAGCTAGAAAAGATATCAGTCCCTGTCGATGGTAGTTCTGTAGTATCCACCAACATTCTTGAAGCTGGGATAATCTACAAGATACGTGCATCCGGCACATTTACTATAGGAGGACCTGGATTCGCCGATGCAGAGTATGCTTTTGGTGACGGGAATATCTATGATCACTGCAATATGGACCCCGCAGATGTTGATCTAGGTATTAGTGTCGATGGGATTAGATGGGGCGGGTACAAATCTGACCATGTTTACGTCGTTACTTTGATCGGACAAGGGACACCAATAACCATAAGCTATCGTGATTGTTTCTATCCAGATAATTCCGGTGGCGACCTCTCTGTTGAGATTTTTAGAGCCAAAGAACCTTAAACACATGTCTTTAAGTAGAACTTAAACACATGAAATAGTCTATCTCTTCCAAGAATGAGATCCAGAGTGATTATTATATCGTTCGCAGTCATAGCGGTTCTGGCCCTTACAATCTTTGGCCTCACTCCTCCCCAACCCCAGAGGGTAGAGGAGGTTCACATAATCATGGCTGATGGGTCATCTGAGAAGTACCAGGAGCAGGAATACTTCCGACCCAAGGATATTGTAGTCGTGATAGGGGTAAACAATACAGTCGTATGGACGAATATGGACTTCAGTGAAAAGAATGCGCATGATGTTACTAGCGATGATGGCCTCTTCTACTCAGGATTCATGGATCCTGGTGAGAGCTGGTCTTATACATTTGAAGACCCAGGGGGGTACGCATACAATTGTGGTCTACATCCTGAGTGGATGGTTGGAAAGGTGATAGTGAGGGAGGCGGCCTGATAGGAAGGCTCTCGCAGAAACGGAGTAAAGAATGGATTCAAACCGAAAGACCGCAATAATTGTGGGAGTATTATTCATAACTGCGACCGTTTCGAGTATAACTGCTCTTTCAGTAATACCTAATCTAGCTGATCCAGATTATCTTATTAATTTTTCTGCAAATGAAAACCAAGTGATAATAGGAGTGCTCCTTCAGGTCATTCTTGCGGCTGCAGTTATTGGCATTCCAGTTATGATGTTTCCAATCCTAAAAAAACATCATGAGGGCTTGGCTGTTGGGTACTTCGGTTTCAGGATTATTGAGGCCATCCTCGGTATTGGTACTGCACTCAGCCTACTATCACTATTGACATTAAGTCGGGAATTTGTAACGGCAGGAGCTCCGGCTGCCTCCTATTTTCAAACTTTAGGCACCTTATTGCTAGCAGGAATTGACTGGCTCGGACTGCTTGGGATTCAGATCTTTTTTGGCCTAAGCGTTGTGATACTTAATTATTTATTGTATACATCAAAACTCATTCCACGATTCATATCAGTCTGGGGTCTTATTGCAGGCATATTGTTGATAGCAGCGGGCCCGTTAGGTATGTTCGGTATTAGTCCTGAATCAACGATCTTTTTGGCTCTTCCAATAGCGGTGAATGAAATGGTTCTAGCGGTATGGCTTATAGTCAAAGGATTCAAGACACCTACAATCGCTTCCGAGTCTGCGAAAATAGATACAAACAAAGCCTGAATCAACACATCCAGAATAACGAAGGATGCCCATTTGAAAGCGGTTGTTTATCAAAAATATGGGTCTCCCGATGTTCTTCAGCTCAAAGAGCTAGAAAAACCCACCCCCAAGGACAATGAAATATTGGTGAAAATATATGCGACCACGGTCACTTCTGGTGACTCGAGACTTCGAAGTTTCATAGTGCCACTCGGATTCTGGCTCCTCGTACGAATGGTGTTTCGTCTCCTCGGGCCAAGACAAACGACCCTCGGGTCAGAGCTCGCCGGGGAAATCGAATCTGTCGGAAAAGATGTAAGACAATTTAACGTAGGTGACCAAGTGATGGCATTTTTCGGTGTAGGTCTTGGATGTTATGTGGAGTACAGATCCATGGCTGAAGACGGAGCGGTGGCACTCAAGCCAACGAATTTAACCTACGAGGAAGCCGCCGCCGTTGCTTTTGGAGGAACCACGGCATTGGTATTCCTGAGAAATAAGGGGAAAATTCAAAAAGGAGAAAAGGTACTTATCAATGGTGCTTCTGGAGCGGTTGGTACAGCTGCGGTTCAGCTTGCCAAGCACTTTGGAGCAGACGTGAC
>JACZWF010000227.1 GCA_022572285.1 Nitrososphaerota archaeon
ACCAATCGGCCGTCCAGTCATTGAAAAAGGCCAACGCGATGCTGACCGACCGGGTGGAACACGCGGCGCACAACGGCGAGTTGAACCAAGAGATCCAAGTGTGCTTGACCCGTGTTTTACAGAGGTTGAACGAATTACAACTCACGCTGTAACCATCAAGTCGTACGCAAGCAACCAAGCAATGGCAGTTCGGCACTTTGGAGGCACGCTTTTTCGTTCGAGACCATCGTGAGGGATATACTCCTGCGGTCATCACCATGACCACCACCATCTCCTAAAGGTATAAAGGGCTGCAAGCACACGGAAGAGTTCGATGGCTAAAGACCCTGTCTGTGGGATGGAAGTAGACGAAATCACTGCCCTTAATTCAGAACATGACGACAGAAAGTTCTACTTCTGTTCTGCCAAAGATAAGGAAACATTCGACAAGGATCCGCACACTTACGCTCATGGAACTGGGTAGTGTATTAAGAGAAGAAGAAAATCCAGGATAGTTACTCGTGGGCAAGCAAGAACAGAAACGGAAATAACAGCAATACTACCCTGACGACCAACATGCAAGAGATAGGTGGGACGAGAATACTCTCGCGATCAAATGACGACCTGGGCCTCTAGATTTCGGAATTGAGAATGGTATAATACTCTCATTGAACTTATGCTAATCTGATTCCAATGCCTCATGGGCTTCCTGAGATTCTCTCATACGGAATCCTGTTTGTCTTCTCCCTAGGCCTGGTGTTCCATTGGTCGCGGAGAGCCTTCCGCCATCCTCTCCCCACTGAGGCCTTCAGAGGAGATGTCGAGAATGGCAAGACGATGTTTGACAAGGTCCAGCGATTATTTCACTGGTCCACCACTCTTGCCTACATCCTGGTGGTCGTCACCGGGGTTGCCCTATACGATCCTGTTGCATTCGAGCCCATAACTAATGCCCTAGCAATACCCCTTCACGGTTCCTTTCCTAGTTACGTATTCTGGCATATTGTTGGTTCAGCTGCACTGGCAATCCTAATAGCCATTCACATCGTTTGGGACGTAGGCAAACTAAAGGGATTCCGTCTGATGTGGCCGGTGAAGGCAGATATCAGGGAACAGATAATCCGTGCAAAAGGCCTCCTCTCTGGAAGCAGGGACATTCCAAGGACGAACAAATACGATAACTTCATGAAGTTCTTTCACCTTACCCTGACCATAGCGTTTATGGCCCTTGCTGCCACTGGAATCTACCAGCTTCTATTCGCTGCTTGGTGGACAGTCCCTATAGAGCTCCACTTTGAGGTCGAGCCATTCTGGAGGCCAACAATCATCCACGACCTGTTCGGCTTCACCCTGATTGCCCTGGTAATTGGGCATACATACTTTGCATTACTACCAGTCAATCGCCCTATCCTTGGTGCTATGGTCAAGGGACACCTTTCTCCTGATGAAATAAAGAAGAGATACAAACCAGAGGCTTTTACAAAGAAAGTCGAGTCGGAGAGGCAGGAAGCGTGAACCTATGAGAAGGAACGAAGCAATTACATTACTGTCTTTCTTCGCCCTAATTTCCCCGTACCTCATGGGATCTCCTGCTTATGGCCTAATAGACCTCTTTCCTGGATTTGAGGGAGATCAAATAGAGGTCGAAGAGGGTGAATTTCACACCCCTTCATCAATCCTCAACTCAAGAGATTCATATGGCATACTCGTGAAAAATGAAAGGGATCTGGACACTGTAGAGGTTCAAGTAATCCTACCTGAGGAGTTCCAACTGTTATCAGTAAGGGAAGAGCCAGAATGGGAGCTCTTCCTGTTACCCGATAATACTGGCAGGGAGAGGATAATCATATGGAATGGTTCGACCATAAAGCCTGGAGCGGAGGAGACCTTTGTAATAACCATTCAAAATCCCACGAATGTCTTCGTCTACCACTTCATCTCAGTCCAGATCTATGCCAACGGCGAAAGCGACGTCTGGAGGCCGTGGGTCCAGGTCATCCCATCGAATCAGATTGGAGGGCTGGAGTTTGTGACTCTTGGAGTCGGAGCGGTAGTGGTCGCCTTAGCTCTTCCGTTAGTAGAGTCTTTGCTTGGAGCAGTCAGGAAGAAAGGAGAGAGAAGGGGAAACTCTCTATGAAGTCGACTCATCGATTCCAAGTCAAAGCGCCCATTGAGCGCGCGCGCGCGAGAACTTGAATGGGTGGCTCAGTGGATTCTTAAAACTAGAGCTACCCGACATGCAAGATAGAGGGAGCCTAACTCGTATGGGAGGACTATCATGATAGATTGCGGGCGATAGGACTTTCAGGAAACATATTTATGCCCTACTCCTAAGATGGAGGAATGGTCGAGCGGAATCTCGGCATCGCAATCGGACTTATGGTTGTAAGGCAGATTATTCTAATTCTAGATATATGGGGG